>RFOC01000290.1 GCA_009926815.1 Planctomycetota bacterium | reverse complement strand
TCCCGAAGCACCGGGCATGCCACTGGGCCTCCTCGCGCGCCCTCGCCCAGTCGGCCGGATCCTGCGTGGTCAGGAACTGCTGCAGCCAGTGCGCCACGCTCGAGCCCAGGTGTCCGTTGATCGCGATGATGCCCTCGCCCCACTTCTCCAGCGTGGAGCGGTCCATGCGCGGCTTGTAGTAGAAGCCGTTCAGGAAGGCGTCCGAGCTGAGGCGCACCAGGTTGCGCCAGCCCTCCAGGGTCTCCGCCAGCAGCACCAGATGGAAGCCGCCATCCGCGATGCCGTTGGGTCGCTTGTCGGTCCGGTCACCGGGCGCCACGTACGCCTCGATGCCCAGGATCGGCTTCACCCCCGCGGCCTTGGCCGCGCCATGGAACTCCATGGCCGCATGCAGGTTGCCGTGGTCGGTGACCGCCACCGCATCCATGCCCAGCGCCTTCACCCGCGCCACGAGCGCGTCGAGCTTGTTGCCCCCATCGAGCAGGCTGTACTCGCTGTGCAGGTGCAGGTGGACGAACTTGGGCTTGGCCGTGTCACTCATTGACGAATTCCAGGCGGCTCCGCCACCCGCGGCCATGGTAAGGCCGCCGCTGCCTCTTCCCGACCCCGGGGAAAGTTGTCCACACCGCCTCCGACCGCTCAACCGCGGGTCTGGGCATCCACCGCCTGCAGCCAGGCCCGCCGAAGGTTCCGCGTCGCCGGGCCCACCTCGCCCGAACCGATCTCGCTCCGCTCCAGCCGGACCATGGGAAGCACCCCCCAACTCACGTTGCTCAGGAAGACCTCGTCGGCCCCGAGCACGTCGTCGATCGTCAGGCTGCACCGCTCGACGCGCAGTCCGCACTCGGCAGCCAGCCCCAGCAGCGTGCGACGGGCCACCCCCGGCAGCACCGGACTGCGGAGACCACCCTGGGGCTCCTCGCCGCGAGCCAGCGGCGTGAGCAGGCGGTCACCCCTCACCAGGAACACGTTGCTGGTGCAACCGCAGGCCAGCCGATTGCTCACGTCGAACCACAGGGCCTCGCTCGCCCCAGCCCGAGCCGCCGCACGGAGGGCCGCCAGCCGGGGCCAGTAGGCCAGCGTCTTGTGGCCACCGAACCGCTCGAGCGGACTCATGCGATCATCGGCCACCACCGCCGCCACCCCTCGCTCGAAGAGCTCCTCCGGGAATGGCGTGGGCGGCGAGGCCACGATCAGCAGGTTGGGCTCCACCTGCACCGGCCTGCTCTCGCGCACCTCGCGGAGCATGTTCACCACGCCACCCGTCAACGTCAGGCGAACGCGGGCATCCGGCCTCTCCCATCGCCGCAGCACCTCCGCCACGGCCTCGGACAGGGGCTCCACACGGAGCGTCTCCACCAGCTCCAGTTCCGAGGCGCTCTCCGCCAGCCGATCCAGATGGTCCTGCAGCCGGAACACCCGGCCATGACGTGCCTGCATGGTCTCGAAGAGCCCCACGCCGTGCTGCAGGCCCGCGTCCAGCACCGAGACGCATGCCTCAGGTCCCTCCACGAAGGCGCCGTTGAGCCAGATCATCATGCAGGCGAAGGTACCGAAGCCCAAAAACCGGCGACGCCGCGGGAGGGGCTCGCGGCGTCGCCAGAGGAGGGGAAGGTTGGAAGTCGGTCGTGGTGCCGTTCAGGCCGCGGCGTCCGAGAGCACGGCGGAACCGGTCTCGTCCAGCAGCTCGATGCGGTGTCCCGCAAGCGAGGCGCGGTTCACGCCATCCAGGCGAGCCACGGTCACGCCGGCACCGCCGGTCACCGCGCTCGAGAGGACCACGCTGCCGCTGCGGTCATCGATCAGTCGCAGCGTGTACCTGGCGTTCTGCCGAAGCCCGAGCACCATCAGGCAGCCCGTCTTGCTGGTCTCGTCAAGCATCAGCGAGCCCGAGACATTGGACGCCACTGCACGCACGGCCTGGATGGAGCTGCTGCCACGGAGCATCTCGATGAACTTGATGCCGAACTGCTCCTCGAGCTGCCGGACCGTGGCACCGTTGTCGACCAGTTGCTGGATCGAGTGCCGCTCCAGGCGATACATGCCCGACCAGAACAGGGTCGTCAGGAGTGAAGCCGCCAGGGCGATCGACGCGGCCCGCCAGACCAGCAGGTGACGCTGGGCCGCCTGCAGCCGC
>RFOC01000289.1 GCA_009926815.1 Planctomycetota bacterium | reverse complement strand
CTGGTCTTCAGCATGATCTACAACCCGTTCCGCGCCATCGTGCAGCTGCTGGGCATCCTGGCGGTGCTCGCCTGGACCGACTGGCGGCTGCTGCTGGGGGCCGTGCTGCTGCTCCCCCTGGTGTGGTTCAGCCATCGGACCTGGATCGGCCGCATCCGTCCGCTCTACCGGGACATCCGTCAGCAGCGGAGCGAGGTGGACGCCCAGGCCACCGAGACCTTCGGCGGCATGCGGGTGGTGCGTGCCTTCGCGCGCGAGCGGAGCGAATCCGGGCGGTTCGCCACCGGAAGCCATCTCATGGCCCGTCAGGAGATCCTCACCTGGTGGTGGAGCCGGGGCATCGAGCTCGCGTGGGCGCTCTTCGTGCCCGCCGGAAGCGCGCTGCTGCTGTGGTACGGCGGTCGACAGGTGCTGGCGGGATCGCTCACACCCGGCGATCTGGTGCTCTTCATGACCTATCTCGTCATGCTGCTCGGGCCCATGGAGGCCCTCGCATCCAGTGCCACCAATTTCCAGACCAACCTGGCCGGCTACGACCGCACGCTCGACCTGCTCGCGGAACCGCCGGAACTGCCGGACCGACCGGGCGCCCGCACGCTGGAGCCGCGTCAGGTTCGAGGCGATCTGGCGGTCGAGAGCGTCTCGTTCGCCTATCCGGGATCCACATCCCAGGTGCTCGAGGATGTCTCGTTCACCGCCCGATCGGGCGAGATGGTCGCCTTCGTGGGCGCGAGCGGTGCCGGCAAGACCACGTTGTCCAACCTCATCGCGCGGTTCTTCGATCCGACGGCGGGCCGCATCACCATCGACGGCACCGACCTTCGCGACATCCGGCTCTCGAGTTGGCGTCGCCTGCTGGGCGTGGTGGAGCAGGACGTCTTCCTCTTCGACGGGACCGTGGCGGACAACATCGCCTACGCGGACCGGGCCGCCTCGCGCGAGCGCATCGAGGCGGCCGCACGGACCGCCTGTGCCCACGAGTTCATCGCCGCCCTGCCCCAGGGCTACGACACCCGCATCGGCGAGCGAGGCCTGCGCCTCAGCGGTGGCCAGCGGCAGCGGCTGGCCATTGCACGGGCCGTCCTGGCGGATCCTCGCGTGCTGATCCTCGACGAGGCCACCAGTAACCTGGACGTGGAAAGCGAGCGCGCGATCCAGGAGGGCCTGGCCAACCTCATGCGGGGACGCACCGCCTTCGTGATCGCGCATCGGCTCAGCACCATCCGCCACGCCGACCGCATCGTGGTGCTGCGCGGCGGCCGCGTGGTGCAGCAGGGCACCCACGAGGAACTCATGGAAGGTGGTGGCCCCTACCGCGAGATGGTCCTCATCCAGACGGCCCGCCCCGAGCAGCGCTCCGTCGCCGCCGGCGGAAGCCGCACCTGAACCTCAGTCGGGCACCGCCCCCAGGTCGAGCGTCGGCAGTGCCAGCGTCTCGTTGTCGAATGTGGCCGCGCTGATCCGGATCTTGCCGTTGCGGTCGAACACGTGCATGCCCGCGGTGCCGCTGGGCTTGGTCACCACGCCCACCCGCAGCATCTCGCGGCGGTCGGTCCACGAGATGCCGGCGCTGCCGTTGGATGCGGTCACGGCGTTCATGCGGCGGTGCCCCTCGGCATCACGCCAGAGCATGGCCGCATCCCCGGTGGGCGAGGTGCCCGCGATCAGCCGGCGCCGCCCGTGCGGGTCCAGCCAGGTCGCGGTGTTCTCCCCGGCCACGTCCGTGGACACCTCGAACCGCAATCGGCCGTGCGCATCGACCACCTCGATGCCCTTGCACTGGAGCACGCCGCGGTCATCGAGCGCTCCCGCGGAAGGCGCGGGCGGGGCGGCCATTCCTGCGAAGGCCTCCTCGTGGCGCCACTCCAGTTCCTTCAGCCGCCGCTCGAGCCTGGCCCGCTCGCTCCGCACCTGCGCCAGTTCCGCGCGAAGGGCGTCGAGTTCGCTCCACACCCCACCGAGCAGCGCGGCCATCCATCCGCGTCGCCGCGCGGGCGGCACCATCGCCGGAACATCCGCGTGCCTGGCATCCACCACCTCCGGTGTCTCCTCGCTCATGATCAGTCCTCCTGCGCCGAGGGCCACCCGGCGGCGGAGAGCGTACCTGCCTCAGGCCCCGGCCACCCTGCCGCGCCACGCCCGCTGCC
>RFOC01000288.1 GCA_009926815.1 Planctomycetota bacterium | reverse complement strand
CGATGCGGCCGGTGGCCACGGTGCCGCGGCCCTTGATGCTGAAGACGTCCTCGACGCTCATCAGGAAGGGCTTGTCGGTCTCGCGCTGCGGCTCGGGCACATGGGTGTCGATGGCATCCATGAGCTCGGCGATGCACTTGTTCTTGTCGGCGTTGCCCGGATCCTGCAGGGCGGGGAAGGCCGCGCCACGCACGATGGGGGTCTTGTCGCCGGGGAAGCCGTACTTGGTCAGCAGCTCACGGACCTCCATCTCGATCAGGTCCAGAAGCTCCTTGTCGTCGACCAGGTCGCACTTGTTCAGGAACACCACGATGCTGGGCACACCGACCTGGCGGGCCAGCAGGATGTGCTCGCGGGTCTGGGGCATGGGGCCGTCGGCGGCCGACACGACCAGGATGGCGCCGTCCATCTGGGCAGCGCCGGTGATCATGTTCTTGACGTAGTCGGCGTGGCCGGGGCAGTCGACGTGGGCGTAGTGCCGCTTGGCGGTCTCGTATTCCACGTGGCTGGTGGCGATGGTCACGATCTTGGTGGGGTCACGACGACCTTCCGACTCGGACGCCTTGGCGACCTGGTCGTAGGCGACCGCCTTGCCGAAGCCGCGGGCCGCCTGGACCGCGGTGATGGCGGCGGTGAGGGTGGTCTTGCCGTGGTCGACGTGGCCGATGGTGCCGACGTTGACGTGGGGCTTGGTGCGGACGAAGGTTTCCTTGGCCATGGTGTGTTGCTCCGAGAGAAGTGAGGCCGCGACGGACGCGGCCGACGCCGCGATCCCCGTCGAAGCGCCCGACGGGAGGCTCGGCTGGCAAGTGCCGAACGCCGGCACCTGCCGAAGCCACCGAAGGGGCCCTTACCAAGGGTGTGCTCTACCACTGAGCTACGGTGGCGACGGACCGATGAAAAACCGCCCGGGATACGGGCGGTGAGGGGGAAATGGTAACGGAAAACCCGCAAGGGTCAAGGGGTCGAACCACGCCCCCGGTGCCCCCTGCGATGGAACCCGAAGGTCCGAATCAGGTTATTGCGGTCCCGATCAGCGCTGGTCCAGGTGCCGGAAACGGATTCCACGGCCCTGATCCTTGCGATCCGCGCTGGCCGTGGACTGCAGCTGGCCCGAGGCGGTTCGATTGTTGGCGAACCCCTCGAGATCGAGCAACTCATCCCATCGCTGCTCGGTCCGGACATGGCCATCGAGCATGAGCATGGCGCAGGTCTCGCCGGGGTAGCGGAACGCCACCTGAAGGCGGTCAGCGCTCACCGTGTCGAAAGGCTCCACGGCGGCCCCATCGACTGGGTCGATGGTTTGGCAGGCCAGGCTGTCGATCAGGTAGGCGCTGCCATCCGGACGCAGGATCTGTCCGGTGGTGAAGTACATGGCGTACTGGGGCTGCGATGCGCCGGTGGCATTGGCCATGGGCTGGTTCGTGGGCACGCGATTCGCGGCCGAACCGCAGACGGCATCGAAGGGATGGTTGGTGTTGCGTCGCCTGGAGTGCATGCCCGTGGTCGCATCGATCAGTCCCGGCCTGGCGTCGAAGAAGTTGTTGGCCGCGAACATGCCCGGCTCGACCTGCGAGATGCAGCGCGAGCCGTATGCATTGCCCTGGATGTCGTTGTCCGCGCTCACGATGCCATCGAAGAGCTTGCGGGACTGCATGGTCGACCGAAGCGGGCCTCGCTCGAAGTCGCCCATCCGCTGCCAGAGCGATCCATCCGGGTCGTCGTAGCGGTAGTCGTAGGGCGGAACGCCATCGTCGGCATCGACCACGATGGGACCGAAGCCACCGTCGGTCCAGAGGATGTCCGCCCAGGTGCCCATGTGACGGGTGCCGGCGGGCGGATTGGCATCCGAACGCGCCTTGCCCTTCACCGCCACCTGGGAGTGGTCGAACAGGCTGGGGACCACCGTGTCCCGATTGGCCGAGCTGTAGTTGCCCATGAGCAGGAAGGTCTGCCGCATGTTGCTGGTGCTGTTGGCCATGGCGGCATTGCCTCGCACGATGCTCAGCGCCGGCAGCAGCAGGCCCACCAGCAGCCCGATGATGCCCAGCGTGACCAGCAGCTCGACGATGGTGAATCCGCGGCGGTTGCCCATGGAGGTCTCCTGGGCCCTCGGGGCCCGTGATGCGCTTCGGAGGGGACGGATCGGCGGTTG
>RFOC01000287.1 GCA_009926815.1 Planctomycetota bacterium | reverse complement strand
AGAACGCGTCATCCAATCTGACCGAGCCGTAAGGTCAGTCTCACTCAGACTCAACCCCCCAGTCCTTCCAGGGCTGGGGGGTTTTCCGTTGCGCCTCGCTCTGCGTTCCTCGCATGCTCAGCACCGCACCGTGCCGATACCTTGCCGGCATGGCGGCACACACTGCTACCATGCGGACTTCCATGGTCCATTCCAGGCCTGCAACTTCAATCTTCACGAGCGGTTGCGTGCTGGTGGCCGCAGCGATGGCTTCGGGGGCGGCCGGACAGACCTTGGACCAGGCCCGCCACGCTTCAGGACCTGCTGACCCGCATCGACGGCCTGGAGAAGCGCAACAAGGCCCTCGAGGGGCAGGTGGCGGAACTGAAGGCCCTTGAGGGCGAGAAGTGGCTGAGCCAGGAGCGGGCGGATCAGATCCGCGCGATCGTGGCCGATGTGGTGGCGGATGCGGATGCCCGAGCCAGCCTTCGACAGGACGCCATGACCGCGGGCTGGAACGACGGCTTCTTCCTGGCCAGCCCCGATGGCCGCTTCAAGCTGCAGGTGGGTGGCCTGATCCAGCCCAGGTTCATGTGGAGCCACGTCCGTGCCAACCAGTCGGATCCCACCAGCCCCAGCCAGGCCGTGACCCCCTATCCGATCCCGGACCAGGTGGAGAACAACTACGGCTTCGACAGCAACTACAACGAGCTGATCTTCAAGGGGCACGTGTTCAGTCCAGCCGTTGAATTCATGGTCCGCACCAACGTGGACCTGAACAACAGCTATTCCGTGGCGGGCACGCCGACCAGCCCGAACGCCCTGACCGGCCCGAGCAACTCCGGGGACATGTACCTGCTGGATGCGTGGGTCCGCATCGCCTTCGCGGACGAGTGGAGCTTCCGCTTCGGCCAGTACCGGTCGCCCTACGCCCGCGAACAGCTGGTGGTGGAGGCGAACCAGATGGCGGTGAGCCGAAGCACGGTGGTTCGCAACTTCGGGCAGTGGTACACGCAGGGCATCGAGCTGCAGTGGCAGGGTGACGACGTTCGCTGGAACCTCTCGGTCGACAGTGGTGGCTCCGCCAACTTCGCGGGCACCGAACTGCGGCTGTCCTCGAACAGCTCCCTGGACCAGCCCTGGTGGGTCCAGAGTTCCAGCTACAGCATCACCACCCGACTGGAGTGGAAGCCCTACGGCGCATGGCGCGACTTCAACAGCTTCACCAGTCCCATGGGCGAGCAGCAGGGGCTGCTGCTGGGCCTGGCCTTCCACACGCAGGGCACCTCGCCCGACGAGAGCGTGTCGACCAGCGGCAACAATGGCCTGCCCCAGAACTACGTGGACTCGGTCACGGGCGACGTCCAGTGGAACCTGGGCGGCGCCAGCGTCTTCGCCTCGGCGTTCTGGAACTACATCGACTCCAACACCACGTTCTTCAACGCGTTCAACACGCCCTCGCCGGTGGATCCGAACGCCAGCAACACCTTCGCCTACGGCTTCACCATCCAGCCGGCCATCTACGTCGCCCCCAAGTGGGAGTGGTACACGCGGTACGAGTACGGCTATGTCCAGTTTGGCGACGTGACGGGCATCAACAACCTGGGTCAGCCGGCGAGCGGCATCCAGTTCCAGAACCCGTACAACGTGATCACGACGGGCTTCAACTGGTACATCGACGGTCAGGACCTGAAGTGGACCATCGACTTCGGGTACGCGATCACGGACGTCAACTTCGCGTGGCAGAACCTGCCCGCCGGGTGGCGCATCAGTGCCACCGACCAGTTCGTGATGCGCACGCAGCTGCAGCTGGTTTTCTGATCGCGAATCCCCGTCCAGGAAGCCGGTGGAAGACCGTTATCCTCCGCGCATGCCATTGGTGCACAGGATCGAGGTTCGTCCATCACCCGAGGGGATCGACGCCCGCGGCCAGTCCATCCTGGCGATGGCCCGGGCGGATCCGGACCTGCGGGCACCCTCGCGCGTGCACGGCGCACAGGTGTACCTGATCGAGGGCGAGCTGGATCCGGCCGCCATGGACCGCGTGACCCGCGAGCTGCTGTGCGATCCAGTGACGCAGGTGGCGCATCGGGGCGCTTCACCCGCTCGAGGGCAGGTGGTGGAGGTGCTTCCACTGCCTGGCGTGGCCGACCCCGCCGCCGAGAGCGTGGAGGTGGCCAT
>RFOC01000286.1 GCA_009926815.1 Planctomycetota bacterium | reverse complement strand
CCATGCTTCGACTCGATGGTCATGCCCGGTGGAGCGGTCTGGGTTCGGTGGTGCTCGAGGCTCGAGGCGCTTCCCGGCCCACGCGCGGCGATGCGGGCGTCTTCGAGGATGTCCGCGTGGAGGCCGATCCTGATCAGGGCACCCGGCTCATGCATCACTATGGTCATGGTCGGCAGGGCGTCACGCTGTCCTGGGCCACCGCGGCGGAGGTGGCGGACCGTCTGGCGGAGTAGGCTGGGAGACGATGAAGGTGTCGACCACCGCCCATGCTTCAGGCACCGGCCGCCTCGAGGTGATCTGCGGCCCCATGTTCGCGGGCAAGACCACCCTGCTCATGGAACGCATCGCGGCCGCGCGGGACCAGGGCCAGGCGGTCCGCGTGTTCCGTCCGTCGCGCGACACCCGCAGCAATCCGGCCAGCATCCAGACGCACGGTGGCCGGTCCATGGCCGCCACCGAGATCGACGCCGCAAGCGAGGTGCTCGAGGCCCGCCACGCCGCGCCGCTGGTGGCGATCGACGAGGCGCACTTCTTCGCGGTGGCCCTGCTGGAGCCCTGTCTTGAACTGCGGCGCCGCGGCGCGGTGGTGCTGGTGGCGGGCGTGGATCTGGACCACCGCGGCGACATGTTCGAGCCCTTCGCCTCGCTCGTGCCCCATGCCGACCAGGTGCATCGCCTGCAGGGCATCTGTGCACGGTGCGGCAAGCCCAGCACGCACACGCAGCGGCTGGTGGAGGAGGAGGGCCGCATCCTGGTGGGCGGCGACGATCTCTACGAGGCTCGGTGCGCCACGTGCTTCCGCCCGCCCCGGGAGGCCCGGCCATGAACTCATCCATCGGCCTCCTGGGCGTGCTGGTGATGCTGTCGCTGGGCTGGGCCCTGTCGCTGCGCCGACAGGCGATCCGGCTGCGGCCCGTGGTCATGGGCGTGACGCTGCAGTTCGCGCTGGCGTGGGTGCTCCTGCGGTTCCCGCCCGTGGTGGCGGCGTTCGACGTGTTCGCCGCGGGCGTGACGCGCGTGATCTCGTTCGCCGACGAGGGCACCACCTTCGTGTTCGGCAAGGCGGCCGACGCGGGCCAGGCCTGGGGCTTCATCTTCGCGGTGAAGGTGCTGCCGATCATCATCTTCTTCGCGTCGCTGATGTCGGTGCTCTATCACCTGGGCGTGATGCAGCGGGTGGTGGCGGCCGTGGCGTGGGTGATCCGGCGCGTCATGGGCGTCACGGGCACCGAGGCCCTGAGCTCCGCGGCGAACATCTTCGTGGGGCAGACCGAGGCGCCGCTCACGGTGAAGCCGTTCATCGCCACCATGACGCGATCGCAGGTGATGTGCATCATGGTCGGCGGCTTCGCCACCATCGCCGGAAGCGTGATGGCCGCGTACATCTCCATGATCGGCGGCGACGATCCGGCCATGCGGGTGGAGGTGGCCAAGCACTTCATGACCGCCAGCGTCATGAGCGCTCCGGCGGGCATCGTGATGGCGAAGCTGATGCTGCCGGAGACCGAGACGCCCCGGGACGAGTCGCTCGACGCGCTGCGGTCGATGCCGCGCACCACCGTGAACGTGATGGACGCGGCCGCCGAGGGTGCCTCCGACGGGTTGAAGCTGGCCCTGAACGTGGGCGCCATGCTGATCGCGTTCGTGGCGCTGCTGGCCATGCTGAACTGGCCGCTGGCGGCATTCAGCGAGACGGCCCCCGTGGCGGCCTGGCGGGAGGCTCGCGGCCTGCCGGTCTTCACCTTCCAGAACATGCTGGGCTGGGTGTTCACGCCGCTGGCGTGGTGCATGGGCACCGGAACCGATGCCCACGCGGTCGGCACGCTCATGGGCCAGCAGGTGATCGCGACCGAGTTCGTGGCCTATGTCGACCTGGCGGAGGCGAAGAGGACCGGCGCCATCTCGCCGCGCGGCGTGGCCATTGCCACCTATGCGCTCTGCGGCTTCGCGAACCTTCCGTCGATCGCCATCCAGATCGGCGGGCTCGGTGCCATGGCGCCGGAGCGGCGCAGCGACTTCGCGTCGCTTGGCCTCCGGGCCATGATCGCCGGTGCGCTGGCGTGCTGGATGACCGGCTCGATCGCCGGTCTCTTCCTGTAGCGACTCAGGCGGGGTGGCCCAGGGGCATCTGCCGCTCACGACCACACTCGGGGCAGGTGCGAAG
>RFOC01000285.1 GCA_009926815.1 Planctomycetota bacterium | reverse complement strand
GCGCGGCTGGTGGTTGACCAGCGCGATGTTGATGATGCTGAAGGTGCTCTGCAGCGGCGTGAACTCGTAGAGCTGCTTCTCGACCACCTCCGGATCCGCGCCCTTCTTGAGCACGACCAGGATGCGGGTCTGCGCGTCGCGTCCGCTGTGGTTCCGGACGTCCGCCACGTCGGGGATGCGGCCCTCGCGGCTCGCCTCGACGATCTTCTCGATGAGGTTGCTCTGCACGACCTGGTAGGGGATCTCGAAGATCTCCAGCGCGTCGCGGCCGCCCTCCTTCACCTGCTTCACCCGGCCCCGCACGGTGATGCGGCCGCGGCCACCCGCGTAGGCCTCGACGATGCCGCGCCGACCCATGACCATGCCCCCGGTGGGGAAGTCCGGCCCGGGCATGAGCCGCATGAGGTCCTCCAGGCCCACCTCGGGCGTGTCGATCACCTTCACGATGGCGTCGCACACCTCGCCCAGGTTGTGGGGAGGCATGCTGCTGGCCATGCCCACCGCGATGCCCGAGCTGCCGTTGACCAGCAGGTTGGGGAAGCGGGCCGGGAGCACCGTGGGCTCCTGCAGGCGCTCGTCGTAGTTGGGCTTGAAGTCGACCGTGTCCTTGTCCAGGTCCTCCAGCAGGGCGGTGGCCTCCGCGGTCATGCGGGCCTCGGTGTAGCGCATGGCCGCCGGCGGATCGCCCTCGATGGAACCGAAGTTGCCCTGCTTGTCCACCAGCATGTGGCGCGTCTTCCACACCTGGCCCAGGTTGACCAGGGTGGGGTAGATCACGCTCTCGCCGTGCGGGTGGTAGTTGCCGCTGGTGTCGCCGCAGATCTTGGCGCACTTGATGTGCTTGCGCCCCGGCGACAGGTTGAGATCGTTCATGGCCACCAGGATGCGCCGCTGGCTGGGCTTCAGGCCGTCGCGCACATCGGGCAGCGCGCGGTCCATGATGGTGCTCATGGCGTACGTCAGGTAGCTGTCGTGCAGTTCCTGATCGATGGGCGTCTCGACCACGCGGTCGACCGGTGCAGGCGTGTTGCTGGGGGCTTCGCTCATGGGATTTCGGGGGACCGCGAGTGTAGCGGAATGGCCGGTTTTCCTGCGGCTTCCACGCCGTTTTTCCTGCTAGATTTCCCGCATGTCCACCGCTCCTCGACGCACCATCGCCGTGGCATGCGCCATCGTCTGCGTGTTCGTGGGTTGCAACGCCATGCAGGGTCGCAACGACGGCACCGGCGCCATCGCCGGCGCCGCGGTCGGCGGCGTGGGTGCCGGACTTGGCGCCGGCCTGGCCACTGGAAACCCGGCCATCGGTCTCGCCGCCGGCATCGGTGGTGCGGCGCTGGGCGCCTGGGCCGGTGACCAGATCCAGGGGCCGAAGGCCGCAGCGTCGAGGTCCGGCACTTGAGCGATGCCTCCGAGGGCCGTCCGCGCCCGAGCATCATCGCCGTGATCGCCGCCCTGGTGCTGGGCTTCGTGGTGGGCAACGCGTTCGTGGACCGCGGTGACGCGAAGGGGGCCGAGAAGGTCCTGCGGGAGAACCTGGAGGCCGTGGATCGCGAGGATCGGGACGCCATGATCGCCTCGTTCCATCCGGATTCGCCCTTCAAGGCGCAGGCTGGAGCGCTCTTTGACCAGCTCATGCCCGAACTGGACGTGAGCGAGGAACTGCTGGGCTTCGAACCCATCGCCGCCTCGGGCGACCTGCTGATCGCCCGTTTCGTGCAGCGCACGGAGCGGGAGGCCGACGCGCCTTCGACGGCGGCCTTCGTGGACAACGAGATCACCGGTCTGGCGATCTTCCGCCTGAAGGACGGAACGCCCCGCATCTGGATGACCGTGCCGATCGAGGCCCGGGAAGTGACGCGCACGATCGCGAAGTGACCGCCCTCAGTCGGCCTGCAGCAGCATGAGCCGCGCGGCGGCGCCACCCTGTCTCATGTACTCGTGGGAGTCCCGCAGGCCACGGCTGCCTCCCGTGCTGAAGTTGCCCCACACGCGGTCGCGCGCCAGACTTTGTCCGGGGGTCGGGTACTCCGTGCTGACACGGGCCCAGTCACAGTCCAGCTCCTCGGCCACCAACTGCGCAAGCCCTGTCAGCGTGCCCTGCCCCATCTCGGACCGGGCAATGCGGATCACGACCCGGTCGTCCGGGTGGATCACGACCCAGGCATTGACCTCGGCCGTGCTGGCCGCGTC
>RFOC01000284.1 GCA_009926815.1 Planctomycetota bacterium | reverse complement strand
GGCGTCGGGCATGCGCGAGAGGATGCCTGCGGTCAGGATGATGCTGATGCCGTTGCCGATGCCGTACTTGTCGACCTGCTCGCCCAGCCACATCAGGAAGAGGCTGCCCGCGGTCAGTGCACAGAAGCCCGCCACGTAGAACACCACGAGCATGCTGCCCTGCTCGAACTGCGGCTGGACCAGGTTCTGCGTCCGCAGGTAGCCGAGCCACATCCAGCCCTGAAAGATGCACAGGCCCACGGTGGCGTAGCGGGTCCACTCGGCGAGCTTCTGCTGGCCTCCGGCCCCCTCCTTCTTCAGTTCCTGCAGGGCAGGAAGCACCTGCCCGAGGAGCTGGAAGATGATGCCCGCCGTGATGTAGGGCATGATGCCCAGGCCGAAGATGGTGCTCTGCTGCAGGCTGCCGCCGGAGAAGATGCTGGCGAACTGCATGATCCGGCCGAATCCGGACGCCGTCTCGCTGGCCTTCTCGGCCGCCTCGGCCAGCTGCGTCTGGTCCACGCCCACCAGCGGGATCCAGAAGCCGATCCGGTAGATGACCAGCATGCCCAGCGTGAACAGGACCCGGTTGCGCAGGTCCGGGATGCGGAAGATGTTCACGAAGGCTTGCAGCACCGGGTCAGGATCCTCAGGCGGCCGCGGCGGCGGTGCCGCCGGCCTTCTCGATCTTGGTCTTCGCGGTCGCGCTGAACTTGGCGGCGTTGACGGTGAGCTTCTTCTTCAGTTCGCCGTTGCCCAGCACCTTCACGGGCAGCTTGACGTCGCGGATGAGGCCCTTGGCCACCAGCGCGGCGGCGTCCACGGTGGCGCCGCTGTCGAAGTGCTTCTCCAGGGCATCCACGTTCACCTCATGGAAGAAGCCTCGCTTGGGGAAGCGGCGGGCGATCGGCGTGCTGCCGCCCTGGTAGCCGGGGCGGCTGCTCCAGCCGGCGCGGCTCTTGGCACCCTTGTGGCCACGGCCACTGGTGCCGCCCTTGCCGCTGCCTTCGCCGCGGCCGACGCGGGTGCGCTTCTTGTGGGCGCCGACCTTCGCGGTGATGTCATGGATCATCATGATGGGAGGAATCTCCTGTCTTCGTCTGTTGCGTGCCTGATCACTGGGCCGCGGGGGCCTCGCCTGCGCCACCTTCCGGAGCCGCCGGAGCGCTCGGGGCACCGTCGAATCCGCCGCGGCCACGACCCGGACCACGGCCCGGGCCACCACGGCCACCGCGGCCACCGCGGCGATCATCACCCACGGTGTTGACCGGGGCCTGGGCCTTGTCGCCGCGACGCACCGGCATGGCGGCGGCACCCTTTCGGATGGCGTCCTCCACGGCCGTCGTCTCCAGCGTGACGCCACGGAGCGACTCCACGGTCTCGCGCGTGCGGAGCGTGTCGAGCGCCGCCAGCGTGGCCTTCACCAGGTTCTTGGGGTTGCTGCTGCCGTAGCACTTGGTCAGGCAGTCCTGCACGCCGATCATGTCCAGGATGGCGCGAACGGCCGCACCCGCGATGACGCCCGTGCCGGGCGCGGCGGGGACCAGGCGCACCTTGCTGGCGCCGAAACGACCCTCGATGGAGTGCGGGATGGTGCGGCCCTGCAGCGGGTACCGACGCATCTTGCGACGGCCCTCCTTCTGGGCCTTCTCCACGCTCTGCGGGACCTGGTTGCTCTTGGCGTAACCCACGCCCACGCTGCCGTTCTTGTCACCCACCACCACCAGGGCGCTGAAGCTGAACCGGCGACCGCCGGCCACCGTGGCGCTGGTGCGGTAGACGCCCACGGTCGTGGAGTCGTTGTCGCGTTCTTCGAACTTGCCGCTCATGGTTCTTCCTTTGCTGCTCGGTTCAGAACTGCAGGCCGCCCTCGCGGGCGCCGTCGGCCAGCGCCTTGACGCGGCCGTGATAGAGGTAGCCGTTGCGGTCGAACACCACCTTGGTGACGCCCGCCTTCTTCGCGCGCTCGGCCAGCGTGGAGCCGACCTTCTTCGCGCTGTCGGTCTTGCCCTTCACCGTGCCGCCCTTGGACGCACGGTCGCTCGCCTCGGCCAGGGTGCGGCCGGTGACGTCGTCGATGAGCTGGGCGTAGATGAACTTGAGGGAGCGGAACACGGTGAGCCGAGGACGCTCGGGCGTGCCGCGGATGCGCTTCCGGAGGCCCTGCTTGCGGCGGGTCCGGCGTGCCTGCTTGACGAGGATGGTGGATGG
>RFOC01000283.1 GCA_009926815.1 Planctomycetota bacterium | reverse complement strand
CCAGGACTTCTACATGCTCGAGGTGAACACCCGCGTGCAGGTGGAGCACCCGGTGAGCGAGTTCATCACCGGCGTGGACATCGTGCAGACGCAGATCCGCGTGGCGGCGGGGGAGCCGCTGCCCTTCAAGCAGTCGGACATCCGGGTGAACGGGCACGCCATCGAGGTGCGCGTGAACGCCGAGGATCCGGACCGCGGCTTCATGCCGCAGGCGGGTCTCATCGAGCAGTTCGCGGCCCCGGGTGGCCCGGGCGTCCGTCTGGACAGCCACGCCCGCGCCGGCTACCGGATCCCCAGCAACTACGACAGCATGATCGGGAAGCTGATCGTGCACGGCCCCACGCGTGACGCGGCGATCGTGCGCATGCGGCAGGCGCTGGCGGAGTTCCGGATCGGTCCGGCGAAGACCACGATTCCGCTGCACCAGCGCATCATGGACCGGCCGGAGTTCACCCAGGCCAACTTCGACATCCACTGGGTGGAGCGATGGCTGAAGGCCGAGGGCAAGGCCTGACGTCGGGCGTGGCGGATCAGGCCGGCGGCTCGACCTTCAGGTTGGCCTTGCCGACCACGCGTGCATCCTTGAGGCTGCGGGCGGGATCGCTGAAGACCACGGTCCGGATGGTCCGGCCCACGGGCACCTTGTAGATGAGGTTCAGGTCGCCGCCCGCGGACGCGCGGCGGAACCAGTCGAGCGTGAATCCGGAGTCGGGTGTCTCGTTGAAGTAGACCTCGAACTCCTGGGCTCGCTCGTTGTTCCACACGTAGCCCACCGGGGCGTAGGAGTTGCCGGCGTCGTCCATCAGCGTCGGCACGGCGCCGTAGCCGGCGGCCGAGGCGTCCTTCCGCGTCTTGTCCGCGTCGAAGAGATCCACCGTGCTGCCGCGCGTGCATCGCAGCATGACGATCCGCTCCTCCTTGCTCTCGAAGAAGTTCCGGACCACCGAGCGGGTGCTCTGCGGCTTGGAGACGTGCTCGGAGGCGCCACCGAGCAGCTTGCCGCCCTGCTCGCGCAGGGTGCCGGGCATCTCGTTGGTGTCCATGATGGCGCCCTGCAGTCCGCTGTCGACGCGGAGCTCGTTGCCCGGGATGCCCGGGGTGTCCTCGCCGATCGCGAGCGTGACCTTCCGGCCCGCGGTGGCCACGGCGCTGGCCATCTCGGCGGCATCCGCGGTGGGCTCGGGCAGCTGGAACCGCAGGCCCTTCAGCTGCAGGAAGAGCGGCGCGCCCGTCTTGCGGGAGAGCCTGGAGGCCGGGAAGACCAGGCACACGAAGCTCTCCTGCGTGGAGGGCGGCGTGGACACGTAGGCGGTGTCGCCGGTGAACTCGAAGCGGACCAGGGAATCGCCCGACGTCGGGAGTCCCTCGGCGAATTCGCAGGGGAACACGCTGCGTCCGGAGGCGCCATCGATCAGGCGGGCCTGCGACGCCGAGAGATTGAAGCCGCTTCCCTTGTCGTATCCGGGCCGCTTCACGCTCAGCAGCACGGCGTAGGCGCCCTGGCCTCGCTTGGTGTCGCGGAGACCGAACTTCGGGTCGAAGTAGGCGCCCACCACGGAGACGCCATCCGGACCGACCGACAGGCGGCCCTGGCCGCCCTCGACGCTGTCGCGGAGCAGGCTGACGCCATCGGCGGCGATGTCCGGGCGCCACCGGGCGAGCGAGGCCTTGCCCAGCGTGGGTGCCATCGCTCCATCGGAGACCATGCCCAGGAACCCCGCCGTGAATCCGGTGACCATGGCCGCCGGGCTCGACGCGTCCGCCTGGGCGATCTCGCCGGCACCGGTGGGGCGTCGCCAGCCCTCGTGGCCCAGGAGTTCACGCTTCATGCTCATGTGGCCGATGGCGATCACCAGCAGGCCCACGGTGAGAGCGCCACTCAGCAGCCCCAGCGGGATGCCGAACGCCCAGTCGGACCAGCGGGGCATGGCCGGTCGAATCGGGCAGAGCTTGTCGGCGGCCAGTCGCAGCACGGTGAGGGCGATCAGGAACGTGCCGCCCAGCGTGAGTCCCCAGCCGTAGTCGGCGAAACCTCCGCCCAGGAACGCGATCGCGTTGAGCGGCTCCCACAGCGCCACCGCCAGCAGCGCCGCGGCCACCACGCAGATGAAGTGCAGGAGCGCGTCGAAGGCGCCGGCATTGCCCCACCAGTAGGCCACGAGCAGCACGAAGACCACGATGACGATGGAGA
>RFOC01000282.1 GCA_009926815.1 Planctomycetota bacterium | reverse complement strand
GCGGTTCAGGTGAACCGCCCTGGGCGCCACCGGGGTCACGATCGCGTTCCAGAGAATGCCCACAGCCTGACCCACGCTTCGGGCCACGCCGGGCTGCTCGCTGGAACGCGCTGCGCTCATGCGTGGCCGTGCGAGGGCTTGGCCGCCTTCGCCTGGTCGATCAGCGCGTCGACCTTCTCGATGGTCAGGTTCTCGTGCAGCGTCTCGTTGAACAGGGCCACCGGCGCCGTGTCGCAGCTGCCCAGGCACTCCAGCGTGAGCAGCGTGAACTTGCCGTCATCCGTGGTCTCGTGCGGCTCCAGGTCCAGGCGCCGCCGCACGTGGTCGAGCAGCTTCTGGTGCCCGCACACCTCGCACGCGATGCTCTGGCAGATGCCGATCACGCACTGGCCCACCTTCTCGGTGGTGAACTCCTCGTAGAAGGTCACGGTGTCCAGCACATCCGCGGGCGTGATGCCCAGGAACTGCGCCACCTCGATCATCGCCTGGTACGGGATGTGCCGGTGCGCGTGCTGGATCTCGTGCAGGATGGGCATGAGCGCCCCGTGCTTGGTGGCGTACTTCGGAAGGATCTCCTCCGACCACTTCCGCTTCAGGGCGTCGGTCAGGTAGGGCTCGGCGCGGCGCTCGATGCGCTGCGTGGCGGAGGGCTTTGCGGTCCAGGCCATGGGTCCGGTCTCTCCTCTAGCGGTCCAGCTCGGCCGCGATCACGTTGATGCTGCCGATCACCGCGACCACGTCGGCCAGCTGGTGCCCCTCGATCAGCTTGGGGAAGCTCTGGTAGTTGATGAAGCACGGCGGACGGCACCGCACGCGCCACGGGTACTTGCCGCCTCCACCCACCAGGAAGAAGCCCAGCTCGCCGTTGGGGCTCTCGATGGCGGTGTAGGTCTCGCCTACCGGCACGTCCCAGCCGCGGTTGTGCATGACCAGCTCGAACAGCTGGATCGTGCCCTCGATGCTGCCGTACACGTCGCCCTTGGCGGGAATGACGGCCTTGGAGTCGGCGCCCACGTTCATGGGCCCGTCCGGAATGCGGTCGATGAGCTGGTCGATGATCCTGGCGCTCTGCTTCAACTCCTCCACGCGCACCAGGTACCGCTCGAAGCAATCGCCCTTGCTGCCCACCGCCACGTTGAACTTCACCGGATCGGCGCCCTGCCCGTCCCAGTTGGGCGCGTAGCAGAGGTAGGGCTCGTCCTTCCGCAGGTCGCGCCGCACGCCGCTGGCGCGGGCCATGGGACCGGTCAGGCTCCAGGCGATCGCGTCCTCGCGGCTGATCACGCCCACGCCCTCCAGGCGGTCGCGGAAGATGCGGTTGCGGTTCAGCAGGCCCTCCAGGTCCCCGATCGCCTTCGGAAGCCGCTCGTCGATGAAGCTGCGCACCATGCGCACGAACACCTCCTGGTCGGGGATGTCGCGCCAGGCGCCGCCCACGCGGGTCCAGTCCGGGTGGAAGCGCTGCCCGCTGATGTACTCCACGATGTCGTAGATGAATTCGCGCTCGTTGAAGCCGTACAGGAAGCCGGTGAAGGCGCCCAGGTCCAGGCCCGCCGCGCCCACGCACAGCAGGTGGTTCTGCATGCGGCCCAGCTCGGCCATGATGGTCCGCACCACCTTGCAGCGGGGCGTCACGTCGATGCCGAAGAGCGTCTCCACCGCGTGGTGCCAGGCGATGTCGTTCACGATCGGGCTGGCGTAGTCCATGCGGCTGGCCGTGCACACCCACTGGTTCCAGTCATGGTGCTCGCCCAGCTTCTCGAAGCCCGAGTGCAGGTAGCCGATGTGGGGCGTGGCCCGGGCCACGCGCTCGCCGTCCAGCTCCAGCACGATGCGCAGCGTGGTGTGCGTGGCCGGATGCTGCGGACCGAAGTTCAGCACCCACCGGTCGGGCGTCTGCACGTGATCCTTCAGGTATTCGGTGCTCTCCACGTCGAGGCCGATGGTCTCGTCGGGGGTGAGGGAGTAGGGCATCCGGCGAGTATAAGCAGCCCCATGCGCCGGGTCGCCCCCTTGCCCGTTCCGGTGGACCGGGACCCGCTCAGGCCCGGAAGAGCGCGCCCATCCGCCGGCCCATCACGCCCGCGGCGCCCAGCAGCGTCACCGCCAGCAGGGCCATGGCCCACACGCCCATGGCGCTGCTGATCAGCTCGCCGTCGCCCAGTCGGTCGTACAGCGTGTAGATGGCCTTCGTGATCGGGTAGTCGCGCTCGCGCTGGGC
>RFOC01000281.1 GCA_009926815.1 Planctomycetota bacterium | reverse complement strand
TACATGCCCGACCAGAACAGGGTCGTCAGGAGTGAAGCCGCCAGGGCGATCGACGCGGCCCGCCAGACCAGCAGGTGACGCTGGGCCGCCTGCAGCCGCAAGCCCTGTCGCTCGTCCCGGACCGCCTCGGCCACCTCGATCGCACCCGCCTGGCCCGGTCGCCGCGCCCGAACGCCGATGCTGGCGATGGGCTGCAGTTCGCGAGCTTCGTCCTCGACGGCATCGCTGACGGCCGCCAGCACCTTGCCCCGCAGGCTCGCCGGCGGCTCCTCGCCGCTCAGCATGGCCACATCGGTCACGGTCTCGGCCTGGATCCGCCGGATCTGCTCCTGGATGTTCTCGGGAGCGTCCTCGAAGGCGCGCTCGAATGCCTCGGTCTCGCGCTCGTCCAGCAGTCCGAGGGCTTCCAGGGCGGCCTGTTCGATCAGTTCTTCGCGGCGGAGAGTCATCACTTCACCCAGTCCTCTCGTCCGAACCCACGGAGTGGTCGGACCTTGCCGCTGATCAAAGCAGAGCGCGGCAGCCTCCCGCCGCGCACCCCGTGACCAAACATGTGTCACTACTCCGAGGGGCGGCGTCCCAACCGGAAGCCTTGCCGGCCTCCGCCACTCCCTCTTGATGTCCGCATGCCTATACGCCACCCCCCCGGGGGGACGGATGCACCGAACCTCGGATTCCCTGAATTCCGCTCCCTGGGTCAGGCCAGATGCCGCTCAGCATCGCCCAGACGGTCGCGCAGGCGGGTCAGACCCCTGCTCAGGGCGCTCTTGACGGTGCCCAGAGGAGCATTGAGCTGCTCGCTGACCTCCCGAAGCGTGAAACCCCGGATGTAGGTCCGCTCGATCACCTCACGCTGCAGGGCGGGCAGTTCATCGATTCGGGCCTTCAGAGCGCTGTTTTCCTCGACAGGCGAGGCCGGCTGCACCGCGTGAGCGTCACCAGCCATCGAGGCCTCGGTCTCAGCCTCAAGTCCGAGAACCTCTGGCCTGGAGACCTTGCGACGAAGCCGATCGATCAGATGGCGACGGGCGATCAGCATGACCCAGGTCACCAGCCGGGCCCGGCGTGGATCGAAGCGATCCGCGGTCTTCCACAGGCGGACGAAGATCTCCTGAGCGGCATCCTCAGCCTCTGCACGGCTGTTCAGAACCTGCCGAGAGGCCTTGAAAACCAGGGCACCGAAGCGGTCATAGAGCTCCGCAATGGCAGCTTCATCGCCCGAAGCCACGCGGCTCATCAAAACCCACTCCTCGTCTCCAGATGGATAGACCATTTTCCACTCTCCTCCTCGATCTCAGGTTGTTTGAAGCGGAAGGACACCCCTCCTCTCCAGAACGGAATCTAGCCCCTGCCGGGGTGAAGTCAGAAACTATCTCACATTTTTCTCGCAATCCCGAAACCATGTGACATGGTCCCGATGTCGCTGGTTCCGCCCCAACGGGCCGGCGACCCGTCCTGGGACGGTTTCTGGAATGTGCGCACCATGGTGAATCGTTCTCACCAACCCATCCTGCGGCCTGCGCGTGGATTCACCCTCATCGAGGTGCTGGTCACGCTTGCGGTTGTCGCCATCCTGTCGGCCCTGCTCTTCCCGGCCTTGGGCAAGGCCCGCGAGCTGGCCCAGCGGCTGATGTGCCAGAACAACCTTCGAGTCCATTTCAGTGGCCTTGTCGATGCCGGAATCGATGGGTCCCGCGTCACGGGCCCCGAGTGCAGGTACGCCAACGCGGACCGACCGCAGCAGATGTCCAGGCTCGTCTACCGGCAGGATGGGCCAGCAGGATCCCTCTGGACCTGGGATGGCCTCGGTGAGTTGTGGGCCAGCCGACGTGTGGCGGATGCGCGAACCTTCTACTGCCCCGCGCATCAATCCGAACACACGTTCGAACGGAACCAGGCGTGCTTTCAGGTTGACGCCCGCCGGAGCCGACGATCGGCACCCGAGGACGAGGGCGTGCTCGTCGCCGCCCGCCGGGCGAAGCTCGAGGAGATGCGCGCGCGCATGGGGATCGAGCCCTACGGCCGCCGGGTCGACGGCCTGGAGAGCTGCGCCGCCGCCCGCGCCCGGTTCGACGAGGCCGCGCATGCCGCCTTCGAGGCGGGGCAGGCCGCCCGCAAGGCGGACCCCGCGGCCCCCGTCGCCGACGCCCGCGCCCGCGTCCGCGTCGCCGGCCGGGTGATGCAGCACCGCGACCTCGGCAAGCTGGTCTTCTTCTGGCTGCGCG
>RFOC01000029.1 GCA_009926815.1 Planctomycetota bacterium | reverse complement strand
CGCCTGCTGCTGCAGGTGCACGACGAACTGCTGGTGGAGGCGCCGGTCGACCAGGGCCAGGGCGTGCTCGAACTCATGCAGCGGACCATGGAAGGCGCCATGCAACTCTCGGTGCCCCTGAAGGCCGATGGAGGCCTTGGTGGCGACTGGTTCGAGGCGTGAGCGGCGGAAAATCGGCGTGAAAACCGCGGCCATGCCGCTCATGCGGGAAGGGCGGTTGACCCCCATGCAGGCTTCGCTAGACTTGCCCCTCCGAACTTCGGTTCGGTGTTGGGGCGGTAGCTCAATTGGTTAGAGTACCGGCTTGTCACGCCGGTGGTTGCGGGTTCGACTCCCGTCCGCCTCGCTTGCGAAGGCCGTCGCGACTGCGGCGGCCTTCTTCGTTCCGGGCGCTTAGCTCAGTTGGCAGAGCATCGCCATTACACGGCGAGGGTCGCAGGTTCGAGTCCTGCAGCGCTCACTGCGCTCGACGAGACGGAGGCCTGGCGGCCTGCGTCTCGTCTCGCTCCGTGAACGCTCCCGTCCGGGCTGCGCCCGGCCGACGTGCGGCTGCGCCGCACGCAGTCCTTGCGACGCGGCTGCGCCGCGTGCGAGTCCTGCAGCGCTCAGTCTGGCGATATCCCGCTTCCATTCATCCCCCACAGCGTCAGATTCAGCACCGCCGCGAAGCCCACCCACGCCAGGTAGGGGAGCAGCAGCAGGCTGGCCGCCCGCCTCAGTCGCCATGCGGCCACCACGGTGGCCAGGATCGCCACCCACAGCACCGTGATCACGGCGAACGCCGCGCCCATGGCGTGCAGGCCGAAGAACACCGGCGTCCAGGCGAAGTTCAGGCCCAGCTGCCCCAGGAACATCGCGATCGCCACGCGGCCTCCGGGTGCCGATCGCCGGCTCCACAGCAGCCAGCCCGACACGCCGATCATGAGGTAGAGCACCGTCCACACCGGTCCGAAGATCCATGGCGGGGGCTGCCAGCTGGGCTTCTGCAGCGACGCGTACCACGCGCCCGGCGGCGTGGCCAGCCCGCTGAGCATGCCCCCGAAGAGGCAGAGGGCGATCATGCCCGCCAGTGCCGGCAGCGAGCCGCGTGGGCCGCTTCGCGCAACGGCCATGTCCAAGTGCGGCACGACGGCTGGCCGGGTTGGATCGCCCTGAGACATGGCAGGCAGGGTATTCGGCGTGCCCGGTGCGGCTGGCTCCCGGAGTCTCGCCGGGCCCGCGGTCCGGGCGCAGTCTCCGCCATCAGGGAACCGGGGCAGCCGGCTTGGGGTCCGGCACCGGTGCGGTCAGCACGTTGCCTCCGCCCAGCGCCTGGTAGGTGTTCACGATGGCAGCCAGCTGCTCGCGCTTGGTCTCGATGACCAGCAGCTTGGCTTCCAGAAGGTCGCGCTGCGTGAAGAGCACCTCGCTGTACTCCACGCGGGCGTTCTGGAAGAGCTGGCTGGCCGAGGCCACCGACGCCTCGAGCGACTTCATCTGCTCCGTCTTCAGCTGCATGCTCCGGCGGTACTTCTGCACCATGGACAGCCGCGTGACCACCTCGGTGAACGCCTCGATCACCGTGCGCTGGTACTCGTAGATGGCGGTCAGCTGCACGGCATTGGCGGCCAGGTACTCCGCCTGCAGTTCCGCCGTGTTGATCAGCGGCGCCACCAGCCCGCCCGCCACGTTGGCGGCGATGGTCTCGGGCGTCTGGAACATGTACGAGGCGCTGTTGGCCTCGTAGCCCACGCCGCCGGTCAGCGTGAGCCTGGGATAGAAGGCCGTCCGCGCCACCGTCAGCTCCATGCCGGCGGACTGGATCTCCAGCTCCGCACGGCGGATGTCGGGTCGGTTGTGCAGCAGGTCCGACGGGATGCCCAGGTTCAGCGCCTCGTTGTCCAGCTCCAGGAAGCGATGGCTGTCGCGCTCGATCGCCTGCGGGTAGCGGCCGACCAGCGTGTTGATCCGGTTCTCGGCCTCCACCACCTTCTGCTGCACGAGAAGCCTCTCGCTCTCGTTTCGCTTCACCTCCGCCTCGAACCGCTGCACCGCCAGTTCCGTGCCGCGCGAGGCCTGCTTCTTCTTCCGGGCGATGTCCAGGCTGTGCTGCTGCAGCGTGATCATCTGGTCGATCACCTCCAGGCGGGCATCCAGGCCCAGCAGCGTGTAGTAGCTCTCCGCCACCTCCGCCACCAGCCGCGTGATCACGTAGTTGCGGCCCTCGGTCGTGGCCAGCAGGTGCAGGCGGGCGGCATCCTCGGCGGCGTGAAGCCTGCCCCAGATGTCCAGCTCCCACGCGAAGTCCGTGGCCACCAGGAAGCCCGGCAGGGGATCCGCGAACGGCACGTCCGGGGCCAGCACCAGCTGCTCCTCCACGGCCCCCTCGGTGGTGTACTTGGAGGGGGTGCTCAGCGTGGCCCCCACGTTCAGGTCCACCGACGGCATGTACTTGCCGGATCGGGCCAGCACCTTGCTCGACTCGATCTCGATCCGCTCGGCCAGGATCTTCAGCTCCAGGTTGTTCCTGAGCGCCTCGGCGATCAGGCAGGTCAGCACGGGATCGCGGAAGAAGTCGTCCACGCTCGTGAGTCCGGAACTGGGCGCGCCGCTGGTGCCTGCGGCGGTCTCCGGGAAGGCCTTGGGAATGTCGGCCGCCGGCTGGGCCTCGCGGGTCTGCGGGATGGAGCAGGACATGAGCGCCAGGATCACCGCACCGGCGGCCAGTCCGGCCACCGTGCCGGTCATGGAGCGCGATCCGCCCGGGGCGTGCGTGGGGTGTTCAGGCATGGCGTGGCGTCTCCGCAGGTTCGGTGTGCTCGATCACTTCGCTCAAGGGCTCCGAGGACTCGTCACGCAGCAGCTTCCGGCCGTCGCTGATGCGGGCAAAGATGTAGTACAGGCCGGGGATGACGAACAGCCCCACCTGCGTGCCCAGCAGCATGCCGCCCACGCCCGTGGCGCCGATGGTGCGATTGCCGATGGCACCCGCCCCCGTGGAGAGCAGCAGGGGCAGCAGGCCGGAGATGAAGGCGAACGACGTCATCTGGATCGGCCGCAGCCGCGAGCGTCCACCCTCGATCGCCGCGTCGGTCAGCGAGAGCCCGGCGCGCCTTCGCTGGACCGCGAACTCGATGATCAGGATGGCGTCCTTGCCCAGCAGGCCGACCAGCATGATCAGTCCGATCTGCGCATACACGTCGTTGGCCAGGCCGAACTGCCCCAGCAGCAGGAACGAGCCGCACAGGCCGATCGGCAGCGACACGATGACGGCCAGCGGCAGGATGAAGCTCTCGTACTGGGCCACCAGCACCAGGTACACGAACGCGACCACGATGACGAACAGGTAGACGGCCTCGTTGCCCTTGCGGGCCTCGTCGTAGGAGAGGCCCTCCCATCCGATGTCGAAGCCCTTGGGCAGCACCTCGCCGGCCACCTCGCGGATGGCCTTGATGGCCTGGCCGCTGCTGAATCCCGCGGCCGGCGCGCCCTGGATGGTGGCGGAGGGGTACAGGTTGTACCGCGTGATCTCGTTCAGGCCCTGCCGCGGTTCCAGCCGCATGAACGACGAGTACGGGACGGGCTCGCCCTCCTCGTTGTTCACGAACATGTCCTGCAGGTCGCTGGGCAGCCGGCGGAATTCCGGGGCTGCCTGCACGTACACCTTGTAGAACTGGCCGAAGCGCACGAAGCCCTGCTCGTAGGTGCTGCCGATCAGGATGTTGAGGTTGTCCAGCGCCTTGCCGATCGACACGCCCTTCTGCATGGCCACGTCGTTGTCGATGACCAGCTCGTACTGGGGGTAGTTGCTGGTGAAGAAGGTGAAGAGGCCCGTCAGCTCCTTGCGCTTCGCCAGGGCGTCCATGAAGGTGGCGGTCACGCGGCCCAGTTCGGCGTAGTCCAGCCGGTTGGTCTTGTCGAGCAGGCGCATGGAGAAGCCGCCCGCGGCGCCGAAGCCCGGCACGGCGGGGGGCTCGAAGAACTCGATCTTCACGTTGGTCATCCGGCGGCACCGGGTCTCCAGTTCGGCGATGACCTGCCGCGCCGTCAGGCTCCGCTGGTTCCAGTCCGCCAGGTTGATGATGCAGGTGCCGGCGTTGGAGCCGCGACCCTCCGTCAGCACCTCGTAGCCGGCGAGCGACGTGACCGACACGACCTCCTTGAGTTCCTTGGCGATGGCCTGGAGCTCGTTCGCCTTGGCGTTGGTGTACTCCAGCGTGGAGCCGGCGGGGGTCTGCAGGATGCCGTAGATGACGCCCTGGTCCTCGTTGGGGATGAAGCCGCTGGGCAGCCGCGTGTTCAGCAGCGTCACCCCGAAGGCGAACGAGCCGATGGTGGCCAGCATGAGCGTTCGGCGGGTCACGATCCTGCGGAGCACGCCGGTGTAGGCGCTGGTCACCACGCCCACCAGCCGGTCGAAGGGGCGCTGCAGCAGCGGCACCAGCATGATCAGCAGGCCCACCGGACCCCAGAGCTTGAAGGAGAGCCAGCCGATCAGCGCCACCACCGGCAGCGCCACCAGCCCCCGCACGGCCAGTGACCGCAGGTTTCGCCGACCGGCGGCCGCCGCGACATGTCCGTGGGCATGGGGCCTGAGGATCATGGCGCAGAGCACCGGAGTCAGCGTCAGGGCCACCACGCCGGAGAGGATGATCGACGTGGCCATGGTGATGCCGAACTGGGCGTAGAAGGCGCCGATGGGTCCCGGCACGAACGTCACCGGCACGAACACCGCGGCCATGACCAGCGTGATGGCGATGATGGCGCCGCTGATCTCGTGCAGCACCTCCATGGCGGCCGCGTAGGGGGAGAGCGACTTCGAGCTCATCTTGGCGTGCACCGCCTCCACCACCACGATGGCGTCGTCGACCACCACGCCGATGGCCAGCACCATGGCGAACAGGGTGATCAGGTTGATCGAGAGGCCGAAGAGCTTGATGACGAAGAACGTGCCGATGAGCGACACGGGCACGGCGAGCGTGGGAATGAGCGTGGAGCGCAGGTCGCCCAGGAACATGTACACCACGATGCAGACCAGCACGAACGCCTCCAGCAGCGTGTGGAGCACCTTCTCGATCGACGCGTCCAGGAAGGACGACACGTCGTAGGCGATCTCGTAGTCCATGCCCGGGGGGAAGGACTCCGACTTGATCGAGGCCAGGGCGGCCTTCACCTCGTCGATCACGGCGCTGGCGTTGGAGCCCGGTGCCTGCTTGAGCACGATGGAGGCCGCCGGGTGCCCGTCCACGTTGGAGTAGATGTCGAAGAACTCCGAGCCCAGCTCGACCCGGGCCACGTCCTTCAGCCGGAGGATCTCGCCGTCCGGCGAGGCGCGAAGGATGATGTCCCCGTACTGCTCCGGCTGGTTGTAGCGACCCACGTAGGTCAGCACGTACTCCGTCGACTGCGAGGTCTTGCCGGTGGCCTGGCCGATGCGGCCCGGGGAGCCGATCACGCTCTGCTCCGCGATGGCCTCCATGACGTCCGACGAGGAGATGCCGTACGCCCGCATCCGCTCCGGATTCAGCCAGACGCGCATGGCGTAGGCGCGGTTGCCCAGGTTGCGCGGCAGGCCCATGCCCTGGATCCGCTTCAGGACCGGCATCACGTTCGCGTTGGTGAAGTTGTAGAGGAACGCCTGGTCCGCCCCTTCGGCGGTGCTGAAGACGTTGACGTACATCAGCAGGCTGGGCACCACCTGGCTCACCAGGATGCCCTCTCGCTGCACCAGCGGAGGCAGCCGGTTCATCACGATGTTCACGCGGTTCTGGACGTTGACCACGTTGATGTCCGGATCCGTGCCCGGCTCGAAGTAGATGCGGATCGTGGCCTCGCCGGCGCTGGTGGCGTCCGAGGCGATGTAGCGCATGTTCTGCACGCCGTTGATGGACTGCTCGAGCGGGATGAGCACCGAGTCCACCAGCACGTTGGCGCTGGCACCGGGGTAGGCGATGGCCACCTCCACCGTGGGCGGGGCGATGGATGGGTACTGGCTGATCGGCAGCGTCCGGATGCCCAGGACACCCAGGAACACCAGGATGATCGAGATCACGATCGCCAGGGCCGGACGGTGGAGGATCTTGGTGAACATGCTTGCCTGGGGATGGGAGAAGGGGGGTGTCGTGAGGCTCACTCGGCGTAGAACTTCAGGTTCTTCAGGGCCTCTTCCGGGGCACGGAACTCGGTCTCCGCGGGCTTCTCGCCGTCACGGACCTGGGCGACGCCCTCCAGCACGATCCGGTCCTCGGGGGTCAGGCCGCTCCGCACCACGAAGACGTCCTCGAGCTCGTGATCGATCACGATCTCCCGCTGGTGCACCACGCCGTCCTCGCCGACCACGAACACGAAGCGCTTGGCGAGCACGGTGAAGGTGGCGCGCTGCGGGATCACCAGCGCGCCGGGCACGGTGCGGCGCATCAGCACCTTGCCGGTCTGGCCGTTGCGGAGCAGGAAGGCCGGGTTGGGGAAGTCCGCCCGGAAGGCGATGTTGCCCGTCTTGTTGTCGAAGTCGGCCTCGATGGCCCCGATGGATCCCCGCTGCGGGAACGTCTGCCCGTTCGCCAGGACCAGCTCGATGGACTCGCCCGAGCCTCGGCCCTCGGCGATGTACTCCAGATACCGAGCCTCGGGCACGTTGAAGTACACCCACATCAGGCTGTTGTCGGAGAGCGTGGTCAGGAGTTCGCCCTCGTCCACGTAGCTGCCGTGCTGCAGCTCGAAGCGGTCGATGATGCCGTCGAAGGGCGCGCGGATGGAGGTGAAGTTCAGCTCCACCTCGGCCAGCCGTGCGCGAGCCTCGGCCTGCCCAAGCTTGGCCTCCGCCAGTGCCAGTTCCTGGGTCGAGACCACGTTGCTCTCCACCAGCTTCCGGGTGTTCGCGCACTCGATTCGTGCAGCCTGGGCCTCGGCTCGCTCCGCCTCCAGGCGGGCCTGATACACCGCCGGGAAGATCTTGAAGAGCAGGTCGCCCGCGCTGACGCGCTGGCCTTCCTTGATGGCGATGGGTTCCAGATAGCCACTGGCCAGCGAACGGATCTCGACATGCCGGCACGAGCGGATCCGGCAGACGTAGGCCTGGGTGATCGTCACGTCGCGCTTCACCGGGGAGGTCAGCCCGATGGCGTGTTCGGCATGCTCCGGCGCCTCGGCGGCGTGCTCGGGGCCACCATGCTGGCGGTCGCAGCCCGGAAGCGTGGGCGTGGACATCAGCAGGGCGACAAGAAGGGACTTGGTGATTCTCATGACGACTCCGTTCAAGGCGTGGCATGAATGCCGTGGCGTGGGTGGACCTGCCTGCCGCAATCGACAGGCACGTCAGGGGTGAAGCATTCGATGGATGGGAAGGGCCGTCGCCAGGTGGGGCGCTCGGGCATGGGGCACCCGAGCACCGTGGCGGCCGGCAAGGGCCCTCAGCGGGCCTGTCCGATCAGGCGGGAGGACCGCGGCCGGGCGGCGCGTGGAAGCGACGATCGCGCCGTGGCCACTCGGCGCCGGGGCGCGGCACGCACGACCCAGCATCGGGAAGGTTCAGGGAGGCGGCTGTGGGGAGACCGGCACCCGCGTCATGATCGGGTTCGCAGGCTTCCTCGGTCAGGGCAGCCTTCGCGATGGGAGCCTGCTGCACATCGCTGAGCACCCGCGAACTGCAGGCCATCAAGCGTCCGCTGGCCTGAAGGCCCGAGGTCCGGAGATCCCAAGGCCAAGCGTCGCCACCCGAGACCGCCGCCGCGTGCGAGGTCGCTGCGACCAGCATGGCCAGGGCGAACGAGATGGTGCGGATGAGTTGAAGCACGAGTCTCTCCGGACACCGTCAGTCTATCGACGCATCGGACGCGCGGTCAACGGACGTGCGGCGTTCGAATGGAAGATCGGTCGGATCGCGCTCCGGACTGGAGCAAGTTCGATCGTGGTGTTCCCGGACGGGGTGGGCAGGCGCCGCATGGAGAGATCAGTGGCGGCCGCTCTCCGCCTCAGGCCACCCCTCGGGCTCGCAGGTGCAGCGCGACGATGCCGATGTAGGTCAGCGTCACCAGGATCTGGAAGAGCGTCCGGCGGGCCGACGTGCGGTAGCTCTGCGTGAACGTGCTGGTTTCCAGCGAACGCATCATGAACCTGGCGAATGGATTGCGGACCAGCACATGCTCGCCCGCCGAATCGGGGCTCATGATCCATGAGCCGATCAGCAGAAGTCCGGCCCAGCCCAGGAGCGACAGTTGCACCACCCGGGCATGCGTCGCGGAGCCAAGACCCAGCCAGATTGCTCCGCACACGCCCAGATTCAGCACCACCAGCAACGCCGTGAACCACCGCGACTCCCAGAAATCCTGCGGTGGCGGATCGCCGTCCTCCGGACCGTGCTGGTACTTCATGAAGATCCTGCCGCCGAGGTTCACCCCGGGAAGGGTACGGCCGGATGCAGGATCGGTCAGCCTTCAGCGACGTCGGCGGGCAGCTTGACCTGCGGCCATCGCACAGCGACAGCGGCAATGATCGAGGCGGGCGTCGCGACCTCGCGCATCATCTCCCCGCACCCCTAGCATCCGGCCATGTCCCAGGCACGGGTGAGCGAGGCCCACGAGCGAAGACGAGCCATCCGCGCGGCAGCGGTGGTGGAGCCCCGCTATCCAGCCGAACTGCCCGTGGCGGCCCGGCGGCAGGAGATCCTGGACGCCATCCGGGCCCATCAGGTGGTGGTGGTGCAGGCCGACACCGGCAGCGGCAAGACCACCCAGCTGCCCAAGATGCTGCTTGAACTGGGCTACGGGGTGGCGGGCGAGATCGCCCACACCCAGCCCCGCCGCCTGGCCGCCCGCGCCACGGCCGCCCGCATCGCCAGCGAGCTCTCCGTGCCGCTTGGAAGCGTGGTGGGTTGCCAGGTGCGCTTCGATGACCGCAGCGACCAGACCACGCGGCTGCGGGTGCTCACCGACGGCGTGCTGCTGGCCCAGCTGGCGCAGGACCGCCTGCTTCGTCGTTACGACGCCATCGTGATCGACGAGGTGCACGAGCGCAGCCTGAACGTGGACTTCCTGCTGGGCTCGCTGCGGGGCATCCTGCCGCGCCGACCGGAACTTCGGCTGGTGCTGGCCAGCGCCACCATGGAGGCCGATCGTCTGGCCGCGGCCTTCGGCGGGGCGCCCGTGCTCAGCATTCCCGGGCGGCTCTTCCCTGTGGAGGTGCGATGGTGTGCGCCCGCCGAGGGCGAGCCCGCCGACGCGCCGGTGATCGCCGATGCCGTGGAGTCATGCCTGCAGGAAGGGCCCGGCGACGTGCTCGTGTTCCTGCCCGGCGAGCGGGAGATCATGGAGGCGGTGGAGACGCTTCGCGGCCGCGCCGCCTGCCGGGACGTGGATGTGCTTCCGCTCTTCGGTCGCCTGGGCGATGCCGATCAGGATCGGGCCATCGCCGGGGGCTCGCGTCGCCGCGTGACCGTGGCCACCAACGTGGCCGAGACCAGTCTCACCGTGCCCGGCATTCGCTGGGTGGTCGATGCGGGCCTGGTCCGCCTGAGCCGGTGGAGCAGCCGAAGCCGCGTGCAGCGCCTGCTGGTGGAGCCCGCGGCCAAGGCCTCGCTTGAGCAGCGCAAGGGTCGTGCCGGCCGCGTGGCCCCCGGCGTGTGCGTGCGGCTCTTTGACCAGGCCGACTTCGCCGCCCGCGCCGACGCCGTGCCGCCCGAGATCCTGCGATCGAACCTGGCGGGCGTGGTGCTTCGCATGAAGGACCTGGGCCTGGGGGATCCCGCGAAGTTTCCCTTCATCGATCCGCCCGGCGAGCGGCGGTTGCACGAGGCCGAGGAGACCCTTCGCGAGATCGGTGCCGTGGGTGCGCGCGGCGAACTCACTCGCCTGGGCAGGCAGATGGCCAGACTGCCGGTGGACCCGCGCGTGGCTCGCGTGCTGCTGGAGGGCGTGCGCCTGGAGTGCGGCGCCGCGGCCCTCACGCTGGCGGCATGGCTGAGTGCGGTGGATCCGCGCGAGCGTCCGCCCGAGAAGGCGCAGGAAGCGGACCTGGCGCACCAGCCCTTCCGCGATGGCGAGGGCGACCTGATCGGGGCCCTTCGTCTCTGGCAGGCCTGGCAGGAAGCGCAGGGCGCGCTGGGCTCGTCGGCGCTCAAGCGATGGTGCCGCGAGCGTCATCTTTCGCACCGAAGGCTGCGCGAATGGACCGACGTTCGGCGGCAACTCGATCGCCTGCTGCGCGAGCGCCTGGAGCTGGATCCCGGCCCCGATCATGCCGTGTGGCGCGCCTCGGCGGTGCATCGGGCGGTGCTGGCGGGCTACGCCTCGCAGGTCGCGCTCAAGGGCCGCGACGGCCTGTACCGGCTGGCCGATGGCAGCACCTTCACGCTGCACCCGCGCAGCGGTCTGGCCCGGAGCCAGCCGCCGTGGGTGGTGGCGCTCGAGGTGGTCGACACCGGCCGCCGGCAGGCGCGCGTGGTGGCGCGGATCCAGCCCACCTGGGTGGAGCGGGCCGCCCCGCACCTGATGAAGCGCACGCTCAGCGAGCCGCACTGGGTCATGGAGACCGGTCAGGTGGCCGCCTGGGAGCGGGTGAGCATGGGTCAGCTGGATCTGGTCGAGCGGCGGCGCGTGCCCTACGGACCGGTGAACCCCGTGGAGGCGCGGGTGGTGTTCATCCGCAGCGCGCTGGTGGAGGAGCAGCTGGGCATGGAGGCGGGATTCCTTCGCGCAAACCGCGACATGCGCGATCAGGCCGAGGCCTGGGCACAGGCCCGTCGCCGAAGCGACCTGCTGGCGGACGCGGAGTCGGCCTACGCCTTCTATGACGCCCGCGTGCCCGCCAGCGTGCACAGTCGTCCGGACTTCGAGCGATGGCGGACGGGGGCCGAGGCTCGCCAGCCCTCCATGCTGCTGATGCAGCGGAGCGATCTGGTCACCGATGTCGCCGATGACGAGGCCTTCCCGCGTGCCCTGGCCACGGCCGCGGGCGAGTTCGCGGTGGCCTATCGGCATGCCCCCGGCACCGTGGATGACGGCATGACCGTCACCGTGCCGCTGGTGGCGATGGGCGACGTGGATGCCGGCCTGCTGGAGTGGTCGGTGCCTGGCCGCCGCGGCGAGCTGGTGCAGGCGCTCATCCGCTCGCTGCCCAAGCGCGTGCGGGTCCGCTTCCAGCCCGTGGAGGAGTTCAGCGAGGGCTTCCTGCAGGCGCACCAGCCCGCCGATGGCCCGCTTCGCGCCTTGCTGGCCCGTCATCTCGCCGCGGCCTCGGGGCTCGAGATCGTGGCCACCGATTTCGACATGAACGCTGTGCCGCAGCACCTGCTGCCGCGCCTTCGCATCATGCACGGCGATCGCGTGCGTGCCGAGGGCCGCGATCTGGAGCGCTTCCGTCACGAACTGGCCGGCGAACTGGCCACGGCGCGCGAGGCACTGATGCGAGCGTTCGAGCAGGGGCGCTGGTGCGGCCAGCGGCAGGAGGGGTGGCCGGCATTCGCACCAACGCTTCCCGTGCCGCTGGAGGTGGCTCACTCGCTGGGCGTGATGCGGGTCTGGGGCACGCTGGCCGCCGTGAACGATGGCGTGGAGAGCGTCTGGTGCGGCACGGCATCGGAGGCGGTGACTCGGCTGGAGGCCGCCACCCTGCATTGGATGCACGCGAGGCTGCGCAGCCAGGTGCAGCACCATCTGGACTTCGATCCGGGCTTCCAGCCCCTGCAGTGGAGTGCCCGCGGCCTGGGTTCGCCGGCGGGACTGGTGCATGCGGCGGCGGTGCGTTCCGTGCAGATCGCCTGCGTGGGCGAGGGCGCCTGGCCGCGCTCGGAGCAGGAACTTCAGGCGTGTATCGATCGGGGCGGGGCGGGACTGCTGGCGGCGTCGCGGACGGTGCTGCGGGTCCTGGAGGGTGCCTCGCGCGCGGCCGAGCGCATCCGCGGTGAACTCGACCGGCCCTCTCCCGCGGACTGGTCCGATCTGGTCGATCGCACGCGCCACGAGATGGAGTGGCTCCTGGGCCCCGAGGGTCTGGAGCGATCCAGCCCCCGGCTCTTCCAGAGACTCCCCGAGTTGCTTCAGGCCTGCGTCGATCGAGTGCAGCGCCTTGGAGGTGGCGGGGCCGTCGCGGTGCGTCAGTCACTCGAGGCCCTGCAGGCGTGGCAGGAGATCGGCCGCACGAAGGCGCCGCCCGGACTTGCCGGACGGAGGTTTCGCGAGATGGTGCTCGAGGCGGGGCTTGGTCTTCACGCCCGTGGCGGTGGACCATGGCCTCGCGTGCGGGATCTGGAGCGTGCCTGGGCGGCCTGCTCCGATGAGGCCGGCTGATTCAGCCCCGGCGGGATCTGCGGTCGCGCAGCGTCCGGCGAAGGATGTCGTTCTCGCGACGCGTGGCCTCCAGATCGAAGCCCTGGTACGCGATCAGCATGGAGAGCTGGTCCAGTCGCTCCAGGATGCCCGGTCGAGCCTCGGCCGGCGTGGCTGGGCTGCCCCAGAGCTTCCGAAGTTCCTCCAATGCCTCGCGCAGCTTCGTCTCCATGCGTCGAACCTCCGGGTGCACCATGGCTATCCCCGGACGCCGGTGCAAGGCGTGTGTGACGAAGGTGGCCCGAACGCGGGGGAGTCCGCCGGAGCAGACGGAACGCCGATCTATCGAATCATGCCCTGCAGCCGCTGGACGGCCTTCTGGGCGGCGGGAGGGGCCTTGGCCAGGGCAGCGCCCATGGCCTCGGGCTCCCGGCGAGCCTCGCCCATGAGGCGGGTCAGGTGGGCGTCGAGCTCGAACTTCCATCGCTTGAACAGCTCCTCAAGCTCCTGCCGGTTGAAGCGGCTCAGTGGGTCGTTCATGCCGCTCTGGGCCACCGCCCAGTCGATGAGGCGGGCGGAGGCTCCGTCGAACCGGTAGAGGCTGAGCGTGTTCTCCAGCCGCTTGCGAAGGCTCAGGAACGGATCCGTGGCCGCCGGCGGCAGCGAGGTCATGATCTCCTCGGGCTTGCGGCGATCGATGGCCCCCAGCCAGCCGGATTCGCGGCTGGACTCCACGTCGCTCAGGGTGGTGGGGCGGTGGATCGTGCTCAGGATGTCGCCGCCGGACCCGTCCGCCGGCACCAGGTCGGCGGCGCTGGCCAGCAGCGTCTTCACGCCCACGGCGGCGAACCGCACGTAGATGCTCTGGTCGGTCTTGCCCTGGAAGGTGATGGCCTCGAGCTTCATGATCGAGCCCTCGCCCCATTCGGGACGCTTGCTCGAACGCACCTTGTCACCGATCTTGCGGTCATGCCCATGGCTTGCTGCTTCAGGTTCTCGGGTCAGGCGCGGCGGATTCGTCCGGCCGCGGCCTTGGGTAGAGTGTAGCGATGGCACGACCGATCCGCATCCTCTTCCTCGGTGACGTGGTGGGGGCGCCCGGGCGATCGGCGGTGCAGAAGCACCTGCCTGAACTCCGCGCGAAGCTGGCGGCCGATGCCGTGGTGGTCAACGGCGAGAACATCCGCAACGGGTCCGGCATCACCGCCGACCTCTACCGGTCGCTGCGGGAGGCCGGGGCCGACGCCGTGACGCTGGGAGACCACGTCTACAAGGACGCCCGCATCACGCAGACGCTTGAGGATCCGGCCGAGCCCATCCTGCGGCCGCTGAACCTGTCGGAGAAGGCGCCGGGCAAGCGGTTCGTGCGCATTCCGGCGGCCGGCGAGCGCACGCGGGACATCTTCGTGGCCACGGTGCTGGGCCGCATCATGTTCCCCATGCCGGCGGATGATCCCTTCGCCGCCTGTGACGGGCTGCTGCGGAGCCTGCCCGACCGCCGCCCGGTGGTGGTGATCGAGGCCCACATGGAGGCCACCAGCGAGAAGGCGGCCCTGGCCCATCACCTCGATGGCCGCGTGGCCGCGGTGGTGGGCTCGCACACGCACGTGCAGACGTCCGACGAGCGGCTGCTGCCGGGCGGCACCGCGTTCATCAGCGACATGGGCATGTGCGGACCGCACGACGGCGTGATCGGCCGCGACGCCAGCCGCGTGGTGCATCACATGACCACGGCCATGCCCGTGCAGTACGAGGTGGGCACCGGCGAGAACCGCGTGCACGGCGTGCTGCTCGAGGTGAGCCCGGACACCGGACTGGCCATGTCCATCGAGCGCGTGGAGGCGGGTGAGCCTCGCCGCACGCGGATGGCGCGCTGATCACTTCCCGGTCAGGAAGCGCTTGATGCCGCGCACCGTGGCCTGTCGGCCGATGGTGGCGATGCTCTCCGTCAGCGGGATCTCCTTCGGGCAGACCTTCACGCAGTTCTGGGCGTTGCCGCAGTCGTTCACGCCGCCTGGACCCATGAGCGTGTCGAGCCGCTCGTCCGCCAGCGTGGCACCGGTGGGGTGGCTGTTGAAGAGCCTCGCCTGGTTGATGGCGTGGGCGCCCACGAAGCTGGTGTCCCACCTGGTCGCGTCGGGTTCCTGGGTGAACTGCGGACAGGCCTCCAGGCAGCAGCCGCAGCTCATGCAGGTGCTCATCACGTAGCGCTGCTCCTGCCCGGCGGGGGTGTCCTTGGGTCCGGCGCCAAGGGCGTAGGTCCCATCGACGGGCACCCAGGCCTTCACGCGCTTCAGGTTGTGGAAGAGGCGGCTGCGGTCCACGCTCAGGTCCCGAACCACCGGGAACTTGCTCATGGGCTCCAGGGTGATGGTGCCGGTCTCGTCGGCCACCTGGTCGACCAGGGCCGAGCAGCTCTGCCGCACGCGGCCGTTGATGACCATGGTGCAGCTGCCGCAGACCTCCTCCAGGCAGCCGCTGTCGTAGACGACGGGGCTGCTGGCCTTGCCATCCACGGTGGTGGGATGGGCGGCGATCCACTGCAGCAGGCTGATGATGTTCGCGCCGGGCTCCACGGGCACGCGGTAGGTCTCGGTGCGGCGGGTGGCGTTGGGGCCGTCCTGGCGGACCACCTTCACGGTGACGGTGCGGGCGGGGGCGTCGGACTTCGGGGCGACCATGGGGCGATGCTATTCGGGCCGCCGCGGTCGGTCACCTGCTGGCGAACCGGGCCGAATCCGGCCGATAGAGGCCCCATGGGACCCTGGCTGCGACTGCTGCGACCCGGTGACTGGACGAAGAACGTCTTCGTGCT
>RFOC01000280.1 GCA_009926815.1 Planctomycetota bacterium | reverse complement strand
CGCCACGGCGATCTGCGTGGTCAACCGCTCCAGCATCCAATCCTTCGCGTTGGCGGAATCCTGCGCCGCAAGGGCAAGGCACGCCTCGGCTCCCTGCCGATCGCCTGCCCGGGCCATGGCCTGCGCCGCAAGGGCCAGCACCTCTCCACGCCGCCAGTCCCCGATCAGGTTGGCGAAGCCCACGGCCATCGGCACCCGGCCGACATCGATGGCGGTCACGGCGACCTCTCGCTGCATGCGCGACTTCACCTTCACGTGCGACTTGCTCTGGAAGCTCGAAGCCACTCGCATGGCCTCCTCCAGCGCCGCGCCCCGCCAGGCCAATGGGTCGGCCGCAGCCTGCGAAGCGGCGTCCGCGGGGCTTGTCGCCCCCATGGCGGCCCCTGCCTCCACGTGCGATCCCGAGCCGGCGTCCGGGTGAACGGTGGGTGAGGCGCAGGCGTTCAGCATCGCGGCCAGGAGCGAGGCAAGACTCGCGCAGGAGCGCCGCGGATGACTGGTCGATGCAGTGCTTGGGCGGGCCATGGCGAAGCCCATGTGTTACCTCAAGAACGTCGCTCGCCGCCATCGCGAGGCATCAAGGCATCGTTTGGAAGATGTGCAGATCCAGTTCAGCCCGCCTGTCGCGAGACGACACTTCCTGCAAACCGAATCTGAGCGCCGCCTTCATGTTGTGCGCTTCGCGCCGTCATTAGGATCCGCTGGCCGCCTTGGTCTTCGCCGTCCACTCGCCCAGGAACAAGATCCACGTGTCCACGTCACCGTCCCACCGCTCGCCTTGGCGGGTTCTGCGTCCCGCACGAGGTGCCTCGATCGCCCTGATGCTCTCGTGCGGATTCGCCGCTGCGCCGAATCCACGCCCGCAGGACGGGCAACCCAAGTCTCCGCCATCTCGACCCGCACCCGCATCGCGACCCGCGGCCCCCGCCGCCGGGAAGCAGGGCGTGACCGCACCCAAGGCTGCCGCCCCCACGCCTCCGGCGCCACCGCCACCCCAGACTCCGTCGGACGTGCCCGCGGGTCCGTCCCTTGATGAGACCCGCCTGACGCTCTCCAAGTGGATCGAGACGCAGCAGATCATCTCCAAGGAGCGCAATGACTGGCAGCAGGGCAAGGAGGTCCTCCAGGGCCGCATCGAGCTGGTGGGCAAGGAAGTGGGCCAGTTGAAGGAGCGGATCGCCCAGTCGGAGAAGGCGGTGGAGGAGTCGAACCGCAAGAGGGACGAACTGGTCGCCCAGAACGCGCAACTGAAGGAAGTGGGTGGCCAACTGGCCGAGTCCGTCACCGCCATGGAGAGCCAGGTCCGCAAGCTGGCCCGCCTCGCCCCCGAGGGCATCGCCAGCAAGCTGGCCCCCCTGCTGCAGCGCATTCCGACCGACGCCGCCGCCACGCGCATCTCCGTGGCCGAGCGGTTCCAGAACGTGCTGGGCATCCTGAACGAACTGAACAAGGCCAACAGCGAGATCACCATCGCCTACGAGATCCGCAAGTTGGCCGACGGCTCGTCCAGCGAGGTGCAGGTGATCTATGTGGGACTCGGCCAGGCCTACTACCTGAGCCCCCGGGGCGAGGCCGGCATCGGCCGCCCAGGCGACCAGGGCTGGACCTGGGAGCCGGCCTCCGAGCAGGCCGGCCAGATCTTCACCGCGCTCGAGGTGATTCAGGGCAAGCATCCTCCGGCCTTCGTGGCCCTTCCGGTGACCATCCAATGAAGCAGCCTCACCCACTCGTCCCCGCCTGCCTCGCCATCCTGACGCTCATGGGCGCGGCCGCGGCCCAGGCGCCAGCACCCTCGGGCGAGGGTGGCAAGGCCCTGACCAAGGCCGGTGCCGCAGCCGAGGCTGAACTGGCCAAGAGCATCACCGAGCTGAACGGCATGCGAGAGCGCATCGCCGCCGAGAAGATGCCCCTGGCGCAGGAACTGACCGCGCTGGAGGAGAAGGTGATCGAACTGCGTCGCGAGGCCGACCGGGTGCAGCGGCTCGTGGATGCCGGTGCGCTGGAGATCGGCACCCTGCAGGGCGAGATGAAGGCCCGACAGGACGAGCTTGCCTATGTGGCCAGCCTGCTTGACGAGTATGCCCGCACCTTCGAGACCAAGATCAACGTGGGCGAGGTGCAGCTCTTCGCGGCCCCCATCGAGGCCAGCAAGAGCGCCATGGAGAACAAGACGCTGCTCCCGGGCGAGCGATTCAAGACGCAGACCGGCTTCGTGGATCTGACGGTGAAGCGGCTCTTCGACG
>RFOC01000279.1 GCA_009926815.1 Planctomycetota bacterium | reverse complement strand
AGGTGCTGCTCTCGGGCGACCATGCCGCCATCGAGGCATGGCGACGCGAGCAGACGATCCACCGCACGCAGGTGCGTCGGCCGGATCTGATGGAACGGTCACCCCTGGGCACCGAAGGGCCCAAGTGACCAGCGCCCACGCGGCGTCTTCGGACGGATCCGAAGGCTGCAAAGGGACAGATGGATCCCAAGGGATCCGGAATGCGAGACTGACCATGAACCGCCAGCTCACCGTCGAAGCCGTCGTCGCCAGCCAGCTCAAGGACACCCGGAGCCTGCCCCCGTACTCGGTGGGCGACACCATCGACGTCCACTACAAGATCATCGAAGGCGACAAGGAGCGCGTCCAGGTCTTCCAGGGCGTGCTGATCGCCACCAAGGGCCGTGGGGTGAACACCACCATCACGGTGCGCCGCATCGTGGCCAACGAGGGCGTGGAGCGCATCTTCCCGCTGCACTCGCCCCGCCTGGCCCGGATCGACGTCATCCGCCGCGGCGACGCCCGCCGCAGCAAGCTCTACTTCCTGCGCGACCGCACCGGCAAGAGCCGCCGTCTGCGCGACCAGCGCCGCGGCCTGAAGTCGCTGGAGGCCGCCCTGGCCGCCACCGACACCGCCGTGGCCACCGAGGCTCCCGCCGCCGACGCCCCCAAGAAGGGCGAGGGCAAGAAGGCCAAGAGCAAGGAGTGAGTCGTCCCGGCGGGTCGGCGCTTGACGCGGCGCCGATCCGCCGGCACCTCCACCTTCCATGCACGTCCGCCTGAGCAAGACCTTCGGGTTCGAGGCGGCGCACTGGCTGCCCTGCTTCCCGCCTGAGCACAAGTGCCGCCGCATGCACGGCCACAGCTTCCGCGTGGAGGTGGTGGTCGAGGGGGCGCTCGATCCCGCGAAGGGCTACCTGGTGGACTTCGGCGACCTCAAGGCCGCCACGCACCCCATCGAGCAGGCGCTCGATCACCGCTGCCTGAACGAGATTCCCGGCCTGGAGAACCCGACCAGCGAGATGCTGGCCAAGTGGATCTGGGACCGGCTGAAGCCCGCCATGCCCATGCTGAGCGAGGTCATCGTGCAGGAGACCTGCACGAGCCGCTGCCACTACCGCGGCTGATCCGCGGGCGAGCCGTCCGGCTTGAGCGGGCGAATCTGGATGTTCGCGAACTCGATCGGGGCGCCGTGATCCTGCAGGCCGATCGGCCCGCTGGGCGGCACGCCCGGAAGCCGGGCGTTCTCCACCACCTGCTTCCCGTTCAGGTTCACGCTGAGCCGGTCCCCCACCATGCGGATGCGGAAGCGGTTCCACTGCCCGGGGGCGGCGTCCGCCCGCTCCTTCGGCGTGACCGCCATGCGCACCTCGTTGGGCTGGCTCGGATCGGTGCGATAGCCGTACACCTCGCCGCTGCCCACGGGCCAGCACCAGATGTTCACCTGGCTCTTCTCGCTGCCGCGCAGCAGGATGCCGCTGTCACCGAAGTCGTCGATCTCCACCGTGGCCGGCTTGCCATCCGGCCCGGTCGCGCCCGTGCCATCGGGCCGCACCACCGGCACGCGCGCCTTCACGGACGTGCCGGTCCACCGCCAGTCGCAGATGAGCTCGAAGTCGCCGTAGCTGGCCTCGGTCCACAGGTCGTCGCCGCGACCGTCGTACTGCAGCCTCCAGTCCGCGGGAGTCCAGTGGCCGATGGCGGCGTCGCTCTCCTTCCACCCGCGGAGCGTGCCGTCGAAGATGCTGCGGAAGCCCTCGTCGGGCAGGCATCGCTGCTCCGGCGCCAGCGGCGCGCCATCCGGCAGCCTCTGCAGGCGGATGTTGCGGAAGCGGATCGGACTGCCCTCGCTCTCAAGGCAGATGAAGCCCTCGCGCGGGTTCATGTCGCGACCACCGCTCACCTCCTTGCCGTTCACCTCCAGCTTCAGCGTGCCGTCACGCGCGGTGACGCGGTAGGCGTTCCACTCGCCGGCGCCCTTCGTGCGCCGCTCGCTCGGAAGGCAACGCGCCCAGCCCGCCGGATGCGGCCGGTCCGGCACCATGGTGGCCCCGTGAATGGAGAAGATGTCCCCCTGCCCCGTGTAGAGCAGCGTGCCCTTCTCGTCCTTCACGTCGTCGCTGAGCATGACCTGCACCTCGATGCTGCGGGTGAAGGGCTGCCCGCGCACGGGCAGCGGATCGCTCCACACGAAGAGGCCGCTGTTGCCGCCCGGCTTCTCGTGCATCCATTCCATCTCCAGGATGAAGTTGCGGAAGGTGTCGGCGGTC
>RFOC01000278.1 GCA_009926815.1 Planctomycetota bacterium | reverse complement strand
ACGGTGATCCTCGAGAGGGCCTGGGCATCACCCGACGCCAGGCCCTCGTGCAGGCCCAGCATCTCCCCCAGGAACGCGGCCGAGGGCCGGGGCTCCACCACACCGGACTCCGGTCGGAAGCGTTCCAGCAGCGCCCGGCCACGCTCCAGCGGATCCAGCAATCGGGTCGCCGCCTCGTTCGCCAGCGTCACGCGTCGCTGGGCCGCGTCCCGCTCGGCGGGATCCCGGAACCGGTCCGGATGCCACCGAGCGGCCGTGCGGCGCTGCGCCTCGCGGATCGCCGCCTCGGTCACGTCCCACCGACGCTCCACGCCCAGGGCCTCGAACGGATCCACCTCACTCGCCTCCCGCCACGCGGTCGACCTCGTCCAGGCTGGTGCAACCCTCAGCCACCAGCTGGTAACCGAACTGCTGCAGCGTCACGAAGTGCCCCTGGGCCAGCACCGCCCGGATGTCCCCGATCGTGGGCCGCTTGAGCACCACGTCGCGCAGCGGCTCCGTGAATTCCAGCAGTTCCAGCAGCGCGCGGCGTCCGAAATACCCGGTCTGCAGGCAGGCAGGACAGCCTGCGGGCACGTGGACCACGCCCATGCCCTCGCCCGCCTTGCCCATGCGCATGAGCTGGGCCGAGGTCGGACGCTCCGCCCTGCGGCAGCGCTCGCACAGCGAGCGGCAGAGTCGCTGGGCCACGATCAGGTTGAGCGCGTTGGCCACCAGGTAGCTCTCCACCCCCAGGTCCAGCAGCCGGAAGATGGCGCCGATGGTGTCCTTCGAGTGCACCGTGCTGTAGACCAGGTGTCCCGTCATGGCCGCCTGCATGGCCACCTGCGCGGTCTCGATGTCGCGGATCTCTCCCACGAAGATCACGTCCGGATCCTGCCGCAGCACGCTCCGCAGGATGTTGGCGAAGGTGTTGCCCTGCTTGTGATCGATCGGGATCTGCGTGCAGCCATCGAGGTGGTACTCCACCGGATCCTCGATCGTGATGGCGTTGCGGGTGTTCACGTCGATCTCCCGCAGGCAGGCGTAGAGCGTGGTGGTCTTGCCGCTGCCGGTGGGACCGCACGCCAGCACCATGCCGCTGTCGCGGGCCGCCACCGTGCGCAGCTTCTCGTACATCCACGGCAGCACGCCAAGCTCGTGCAGCCGCGTGGGCGCATTGCTGGTGTCCAGCACGCGGATGACCAGCTTCTGGCCATGCATGGCGGGCGTCAGGCTCACGCGAAAATCCACGCGTCGACCCTGGATCATCGCGCTGAAGTGGCCATCCTGCACCTGGGCCTTCTGGCTGGTGTCGATCTGGCAGAGGATCTTGATCATCCCCAGCACGCGGCGGAACAGATCCAGCGAGATCTCCGCAGCCAGCACCATCAGCCCGTCCACCCGGAGCCGGATCGCTCCCTTGTCCACACGGGGTTCCACGTGCACGTCACTGGCTCGGGTCCGAAGCGCCGTCAGGATCAGCAGCCGGAACAGGCGAACGCTTTCACGAGCCTCCTCGGGCCGCTCACCCCCCAGCGACGCCGCCTGATGGATCACCTGGCCACGCATGTCCACCAGCGAGATGTCCCTCGCCTCGAACGACCGGAGGGGGCTCTCCCGGCAGATCCGCTCCAGCCGATCCTCGGCATCCTCCAGCTTCCCGGCGGCGACCTCATTCAGGTCCACGTCCAGAGTCCGTCGCTCGTCACGACTGGCGCTCCCCGGCCCCATGCCAGGCAAGGCCACCTTGGCCGCGGGTCCCTTGGTCTTTCGCGGCGTCTCCCGCTCCAGGGGCAGGCTGGCCGTCGGCAGATCGTCCTGGACGCTGGGGGTCCTTGGCCCGGGGTGGGCGACGGCCCCGGCTGGATCGATGAATCGCAGTTCAGCCAATCCCACCTGGATCCGATCACCATTGCGAAGGTCCGACCTGTCCGTCCGGGTGCCATTCACGCGCACGCCATTGCGACTGGCCAGATCCCGCACCTGCCAACCACCCTCGGTCCGCTCCACCACGCAATGCCGGCGAGAGACACCGTCCGCGTCGACCACCAGGGCATTCTCGGAGGACCGGCCCACGGTGATCGGGTCCCCCGTCAGTTCCACCCTGACCGACCGGGAGCCACCTCGCGACTCGAGGAAGGGCATGGGCCCATCGTATCGGCTTGATCCCCCCACCCATGAAAGAAAGGGACCCTCGCCGGCTGGCGAGGGTCCCGTTTCAGCTTCTGATTTCAGCGGGACTTCAGTCGCCGTGGCCGCCGCGGCCACC
>RFOC01000277.1 GCA_009926815.1 Planctomycetota bacterium | reverse complement strand
GCGCCAGCCGAAGCTCGTTGGGAAGCCCGAGCCAGTTGGCCGTGGCGCCCGTGCTCAGGATCACCGAGTGGGCCTGCACGGTGCGGCCATCGCTGTCGGTCAGGGTGAAGGGACGCCTCGAGAAGTCGCAGCGGTCGATGTTCGCGTCCACCACGCGGGTGCCGAACCGCTCGGCCTGCTCGCGGAACTTGCCCATCATGTCCGGGCCACTCACGCCATGCGGAAAGCCGGGGTAGTTCTCCACCTCGGTGGTGAGCATGAGCTGGCCACCCGGCAGCACCGGCGCGGGGTTGGTGGCGGGCACGCCCACGTAGACCACGGGCTGCAGGTTGGCGCGAGCCGCGTAGATGGCTGCGGTCCAGCCCGCGGGACCGCTGCCGACGATGACCACCTTCTCGATGCCGCTTGCCATCGGTGTCTCTTTCCGCAGGCCCTCGGGCCCGCTCACTTGTTCAGGAGTCCGGCCTTCTGCGCCAGCTGCCGCGGCGGAGGCCAGATGACCAGGTCGCCCACGCCATCCGGCGGATCATGCTTGGCGAAGTTGCCGTCCTCGTGGTCGCCACCCACGGCCCACAGCACGCCGCCGGTCGCGGTGACCTGGCCCCACGGCGTGTCGATGGCCTGCGTCCTGTCGCCGATGTCCCGGTACTCGAAGGTCCCGTACTTCCGCGAGTACGGATCCATGTTCATCTTGCGGAGCGCGAACTGCGGGAAGATCCGTCCCAGATCCGCAGGCCAACGGCCCTTGTTCGCGGCGTGGAATCCGCACAGGCCCAGTGCGATGCAGGTGCCGTTGAGCTCCGCGGACGCCCGCATGCGCAGGCGGAAGACCCGCTCCATCTCCGAGGCCAGCAGTCCCACGGCGGCGTAGCGGACCGGATTGAGTCGGCTGTACTCGCTCGGCGTCTCGTTCATGGCGTCGTACGGCGGCATGCGCCATCGTCGCCACCAGTCATCGAACACGCTCACCATGCGCTCCCTCGAGGCGTCCACGCTGCCGTGCAGGTCCGCGATCGAACGCCAGTACGCGGCCGCGCCGAAGCGGGTGATCGGCGAGCCGACCGCCTGGGCCGAACCGAATCGCTCCGCGAAGACGCCGCCCACGGGCTGCCCATCCGCCCCGAACGCCGTGGCGAAGATGACCTCCGAGGCGACCACGTCACCCTCGGGCATCTCCAGGCGCTTGAGCTTCTCGCCATCCCCGGGCCGCAGGAAGGGGTACTCCTTCAGGGCCACCCGCTGCAGGATCTCCGAGGGAATCTGCCCGAGATGGTCGGCCACGAACACGCGGTGCGCCTCCAGCGAGCTGACCAGCAGGTCCAGCACCACGGCCTTCTCCATGGCCATGCGCTGCTCGGCGGCGCCGCGAAGCATCCGCAGGCCATCCAGCCCCACCGCGAAGGCATCGTCGAACTTCCTCTGCTCGCCAAGTCGCCGCATCTCCAGCACCGCGTAGGCCGCGTAGCCGCGCACCGCCTTCAGGTAGGGAAACGCGGCCTCGCCCACGGCCGAACCGGGCTCGGCCACCAGTCCCTTGGCCTTCGCCGCCGAATCCGCGGAGGCGCTGCCGTACGGCACGCCCAGCACGATCGCCCCGCGAGCCTCCTTCAACGCCTTGGCCAGCTCGCCATTCTCGGCGGCCCAGCGGCTCCACGCCTCGGCATCCGGCATGCCCGACCAGATGTCGGCAGGCAGGGGCACGGTGCCATCGCCAGGCATGGGCTTCGCCTTGATCCAGGCGGGCCAGAGGAACGACGCCGATCGCTGCGCGGGCGGCACGTTCCGCAGCCAGACATTCAGCGGGTCCTTGCCACTTGCGGCGGCCTTGGCGGCTGGAGCGGGCGGCGCAGCCTTCGTGTCCTGCGCCGCACTGCCCGACTGAGAGCGTCCCGAAAGCGCCGTGTACAACTCCGCCGCAGCACCAATATACGCCGCTGTTCGCGGATCTTGGTTCGCGCGCGGGTCCAGCGCATCGGACATCTGGCCACGCGGAAACGACGAATTGTCAGCACGATAATTCTCCAACCCCGTCCGCATCGCCGCCAATTCAGACTGCGCCTTAGAGCGCGATGCCTTCCCAAATACCGAACCTCCAATCTGCGAAACCAATCCAGTGAGCACCGCCAAAATCGCAATCACCACCAGCAGCTCAACAAGTGAAAATCCCCCCCGCCCGCCGTGTAGCTTCCCTTGAGTCTTCATCATCATGATGGGTTTGTTGTTCCTCAATCGGACTACGTCTTCACGTCACTC
>RFOC01000276.1 GCA_009926815.1 Planctomycetota bacterium | reverse complement strand
CTTCATCTGGGATGCGGCTTCCAAGCAGTACGTGCGTGTGGGGGGTTCGGCCCGCTCGGAGGCCCCGACGCCCACCGCTGATGCCTCGGGAGAGATGCCCGGACTGGCCACGGGAGACAAGGCCCGGGCACGGGCCGCGGCACGCGAACAGCAGCGCAAGGCCAATCTCAACCGCGTGATCGAGGTGGACTACAACAAGCTGGTCCGTGGTTCGGCCGAACTGAACGTCGTCATCAAGCCCGAGGACGTCCTGTATTGCGACACTGGTGAGGTCGGCGTCGTCTACATCGGTGGCGAGATCTCGCGTCCGGGCGTCTACAACCTGCCCACCTCCGGCAAGCTCACGCTCAGCCGGTTGGTCGATGCGGCCGGTGGTCTCAGTCAGATCGCCATTCCCGAGCGCGTGGATCTGATCCGACGTCTGGCGGGCGATCGCGAGGCGTGCGTGCGCGTCAATCTGGCCGCCATCCGCAACCGGGCCGAACCCGACATCTTCATGCGTCCCGATGACCACGTGATCATCGGCACGAACTTCTGGGCCACCCCGCTGGCGGTCATTCGAAACGGCTTCCGCATGACCTACGGCTTCGGCTTCCTCGTGGACCGCAACTGGGGCAACGACATCTTCGGCGCCCCGCCCGTCAACGTGGTGGGCCAGTGATGGCATGAGGCGCGGCGGCAGGCAGGGAGGCCTGTCGCCAGGAACCCCCGCAAGGAAGCGGTCGCCCGAGGAGTCCACCGTGAGCACCGTCCCCCAGAGCACGCCCGTCGTCCAGACGCCCTCGCCGGGCATCGACGTCGGTCCGCGTGAACTGGTTGTCGCTGGGGCGATCCTGTTGGGCCTGATGGTGGCGGTGTTCTGGGAGTGGTTCCGGGGACAGGTCGAGTTTGCGGTCGCGTTCCCCTCGGATTGGGGACACACCCTGATCATCCCGGTGATCGCGGGCTGGTTCGTCTGGCTTCGACGTGAACAGCTTCTCGCCACACCCCCGCGGCCGGCATGGTCGGGCCTCGCCGTGGTGCTGCTTGGACTTGCCCTGTATGCGATCTGCATCTTCGGCCCCGCGGCCCTTTACCACCACAACTCAAGGGGCTTTGCGGTCGGCGTGACCCTGTTCGGCCTGGTGCTGCTGGTGACCGGTTGGCGATGGATGCGTTGGCTGTGGTTCCCGATCGCCTATGTGGTCATCTTCGGTCAGACGGTCAGCGAACGTTTCATCAGCATCGTGACCTATCGCCTGCAGGATCTCTCGGCGCGGGGGGCGTACCTGCTTCTGGGCCTGTTTGGTCTCGACGTGGATCTCACGGGGAACGTGCTGACGGTCTACGAGAACGGCGAGCCGCACCAGCTGAACGTGGCCGAGGCATGCAGCGGCATGCGGATGCTGGTCGCCTTCCTGGCGCTGGGTGTGGCCATGGCCTACGTCACCCTGCCGACGCTCTGGCAGCGGGTGGCCCTGGTCGCGCTGGGTGTGCCCGTGGCCATCTTCGTGAACATGCTCCGCGTGACCACGCTGGGCATCCTCGGCATGATCGACACGGAGTTCACGGCGGGCGAGTTCCACCATTTCATCGGCCTGATCTGGCTGGTGCCCGCCTTCCTGCTCTACATGCTCATCCTCTGGGTGCTGTCCAACCTCGTGGTGCGTCCCGGTGAGGCGAAGGAGGCCAAGCATGCGGGTTGATCGCCCCGTGCGGACGGCCTTCGTGACCGGATGCGTCGCGCTGCTGGTCGGTGGCCTCGGCTTCCGCGTCGCCATGGCACAGCTTCAGGCCTTCCTCCGCAAGGAGGCCGTGCCGCTTCGGGAGCCCCTGGATCGGATCCCGGTCTCGCTCGGGCGCTGGAAGCAGGTGGGCAAGGATTCGGTGTTCTCCGACGCGCTCGTGGAGGAGTTGGGCACCCGGAACTACGTGGATCGCCTGTACGCCCTCGATGGGGATCCGTCCAAGGGCGTGATGCAGGTGCACGTGGCCTACTACACGGGGATGATCGACACGGTGCCGCACATCCCGGAGCGATGCTGGAATGCCAACGGCATGGTCATGCTTGGCCAGCCCGAAGTCCGCTTGATCGCCGTGGACCGCTCCAGCTGGGACCTTGCGGGGGGGCCGATGCGGTCGGATGGCGAGACCCGATACCCCATGGCCGAGGTCAGGGACCCCGTGACCCGGAAGATCTCCAAGGTCGCCATGCCGCCAGGCGAGCTCCGGATGACCGTCACCACCTTCCAGGATCCCCGTGTCCCGAACGCCACCTTCCTTGGGGGCTATCTGTTCATCGCCAATGGGGACAGCACCCCTTCCGCCCT
>RFOC01000275.1 GCA_009926815.1 Planctomycetota bacterium | reverse complement strand
TCAAGGCCCCCGCGGCCCGCTGAGGCGCCGGCACCGGCATGTTCGAGCGGCTCACCGAACGACTGGGATCGGCCTTCCGCAACCTGAGCGGCCGTGGCCGCATCAGCGAGGACAACGTGCGAGAGGTCATGGGCGAGGTGCAGACCGCCCTGCTCGAGGCCGATGTGCACGTGGAGGTGGCCCGCCAGTTCTGCGACGAGGTCGCTCGCGACGCCATCGGCGTGGGCGTGACGAGGAGCCTCACCCCCGCCCAGGAGATGGTGGGCGTGGTGCATCGCAAGCTGGTCGAGCTCATGGGCCCGGGCGACCCGCAGCTGGTGCAGGCCTCCCCCGGCCCCACCGTGATCCTGCTCTGCGGTCTGCAGGGCTCGGGCAAGACCACCACCGCGGGCAAGGTGGCCGCCTGGCTCAAGCAGCGTGGCCGCAGCGTCCTAGTGGCCGCATGCGACCTGCAGCGACCGGCCGCCGTGGAGCAGCTCAAGCTGGTCGTGGACCAGGTCGAGGCCGAGGCCAGGGGTGGCGCTCGCGTGGCCTTCTATGGTGAACCCGATCGCTGCGCCGAGTACGGCAAGGCGGTCGGCGTGGCGGTGGCCGTGGCGCGGGCCATGAAGGCCGCACGCGACGGCCGCTTCGACACGCTGCTGGTCGACACCGCGGGCCGCCTGCACGTGGAAGACGCGCTCATGCGGGAACTGGAGGGCGTGCGCCAGTCGCTGCAGCCCCATCAGGTGCTGCTGGTGGTCGATGGCATGGCTGGCCAGGACGCGCTGGTGGCGGCCAAGGCCTTCCATGATCGGCTTCCCCTGGACGGCATCATCCTCACCAAGTTCGACGCGGATCCGCGCGGCGGCGCGGCGCTCAGCGTGCGCCGCGTCACCGGCGCTCCCATCCTCTTCACCGGCACCGGCGAGAAGTTCGCGGATCTGGAACCCTTCCATCCCGAGCGCGTGGCGGGCCGCATCCTGGGCATGGGCGACGTGGTCAGCCTGGTGGAGAAGGCCCAGCAGGAAGTGGACGAGGCCGAGGCGCAGCGCGTGGCGGATCGCATGGCCAGGGGCCAGCTCACGCTGGACGACTTCCTGGGCCAGCTGAAGACCATCCGTCGCCTGGGACCCATCAAGAAGGTGCTCGGCATGCTGCCGGGCGTGGGCGGCATGATGAAGGACCTGCCCATCGACGACGGTCAGCTCGACCGCGTCGAGGGCATGGTGCGCAGCATGACCCCGCGCGAGCGCGAGGACGTGCGCCTGGTCGACCAGCAGAAGAGCCGCTCGCGGCGCATCGCGCAGGGCAGCGGCACCACCGCGCAGGAAGTGGGCCGCCTGGCCAAGCAGTTCGAGCAGATGCAGAAGATGACGCAGCAGATGGCCAGCATGGGCGCCATGGGCAAGTTCAAGGCCATGAAGGAGATGGCGGGCAACGCCTCCGCCGGATTCCCGGGCCTGCCCTCGCGCGGCAGCACGCAGACGCAGAGCATCAAGAGCCGCTTCAAGCAGCGCAAGAAGCGCTGAGAGTCCGCGGCCTCCTCAGGACTGGTCGAAGGGCAGCGGGTCGTTCGCGCGGCCCGAACTCCAGGCCCGCAGACGGGGCATGACCACTTCCCGCAGGTAGATCTTCAGGCAGGCCGCCACCGGGATGCTCAGCAGCATGCCGTACACGCCGGCCAGCGCCGCGCCGGCCAGCACGGCCACGAAGATGCTCACCGGATCCAGGTCCGTGGCCTTGCCCGCGATCAGCGGCAGCAGCACGTAGCCCTCCAGGAACTGCACCAGGCCGAAGACCAGGCACGGCCCCAGCACGATCCAGAGCCAGGCCATTCGCTCGGCCTCGGCCACCGCCAGCTGGTCCACCGCCAGCAGGCCGATGGACAGCGGCAGCGTGATGGCGCTCACGTAGGGAATCAGGCTCAGCACCGTCACGGCGGCCCCAAGCGTGATGGCATACGGCACGCCGCAGATGCGCCAGCCGATCGCAGCCACCACGCCCATGATCACGCTCACCACGATGCGGCCACGGATGAATCCGCTGACCGCGCGGTCCATGTCTCCCGCCAGTTCCAGGATGCGGTCCCGGTGCTTGTCGGGCAGCAACCCCCGCAGGAAGGCCAGCGCATCCGGGAAGTGCAGGGAGAAGAACCAGAAATAGAACGGCACCAGCGCGGCCAGGAAGAGGATCGTCAGCACCTCCAGCGCCGAAAGCAGCACGTCCTCGGCGTTCGCTCCCAGCACGGCGCCCCATCGCAATCCCGATGGCCGCTGCTCGGGCGTCTCGCGGTACCCGCGTCGCTCCAGTTCCGCCGCCACGGCGCGCTGGATCGCCTGCGCCTCGGCCTCGGCCGC
>RFOC01000274.1 GCA_009926815.1 Planctomycetota bacterium | reverse complement strand
AGCAGGCGACCCTGTCAGCGATGGCCGAGCGACTGCGGTCGCAGGCGCAGGTGCACCCGCGTCTGGCATGGCTGCATGCTCGGGCCGCGCAGCTGGCCGCCGACGCGACGGCGTGGGAGGGCGTGCACCGACCCGCGAAGTGAGCGAGCACCCGCGGGCTTCGCCCGCGCGTCGCTAGCCTTGACGACATGCTCGAGGAACTCCTGAAGCCCCTTCCCTTCGCCCAGACCATGACGGCGGCCATGCTGGCCATCCTTTTCCTGCAGTCCGGCCTGGACAAGGTGCTCGACTTCCGTGGCAACCTGGGGTGGCTCACGGGTCACTTCGCCAAGACGCCGCTGCGCGGCACCGTGCTGCCCATGCTGGTGGTCATCACGCTGACCGAAATGGCCGCAGGCGCGCTCTCCGCCGCTGGCACGCTGCACCTGGTCGTGCACCAGACCCGTGGGCTGGCCCTGTGGGGCGCCCAGCTGGCCACGCTGAACATGGTGATGCTGTTCTTCGGGCAGCGGATCGCCAAGGACTACGCGGGCGCAGCCTCGCTGGTGCCCTACTTCCTCCTCTGTGCCGGTGCCGTGCTGCTGCTGGGCCTCTAGGTCCCGTCGGTCGGATCCCGGACCCGATCAGCCTGCGCGATCGATGCGGTAGATCAGCCGAGGACTGGGCACACCACCCACCATGACCTGCTCCCTCGCGTGAAGGTGGGCGCCGATGCCCCCAAGGGCGCGCTGCGATCGCAGGTTGCCCGGGCTCACGTGGAACCATGCGGTGACGGCCCAGCGGAACGCATGGTCCAGCATGAGCCGCTTCAACTCCCGGTTGGCACCGGTGCCCCACAGATGACGTGCCAGGAACGTGTAGCCGATCACCACGCTGCGGTCGGACGGATTCCAGTCGTAGTAGCGGCTCGACCCCACCACGCGACCGGACGAGATCTCCTGCACCACCAGGCCGCCGCCGCAGGCCAGGGCGCCGGCGAAGAATCGCTCGAAGACGGCCCGCTCGTGGCGGTTGGTCTCCGAATGCTGCGCCCAGATCAGCGGGTCACTGGCCGCGGCATGAAGGGTGTCCAGATCGCCCGGCGTCACGGGCCGGAGCGAGAGGGACGGACCGCGCAGCGTCGGTTGCCAGTCCGGTGCCTGCGGATCGGATGCCTCAATCGCCATCGAACCCTCCGCTCGGAACCCGATCAGCCCTCGACCACCAGCGCGATCAGGCTGGCGATCTTGCGATGGGCCTCCACGGGATGCCGCAGCGGCAGGTCCCGGTGCACGCGGTAGCGATTGCGTCGACCAAGCCGCTCTCGCTCGATGTAGCGATCCAGCTCCAGGTCCGCCACGATGCGCTGCACCGCCCGCTCGGTGATGCCCACGCGCTCCGCCACCTCACGCAGCCGGATCTCGGGATCCTTGGCCAGCAGTAGCAGCACGTGAGCGTGGTTGCTGAGGAAGGTCCAGGCTGGACGCCGACCGCCCTGCCCCGCCGCGCTCTCCGACTGCACTCTTGCTCGCTTCGCCAAGGAACGTCTCCCAACCGATCCCCGGCACGCGGCGCGCCACGGTGGCGGCATCCGGACCGAGCGCGAACAAGCGTACCCAGCCGCTCTCCACCAGGTCTCGGACACCGGGCTGCGCCTGAAGCACGCGATCGATGGCGGAGGTGCTGGCCTCCACGAAAACCTGCAGCCGGATGGGGTCGTGGAACCAGCGGCCATCCGGGCCCTGCACCGACTGCAGGGGCAGGCCGGATCGAAGATCGCTGCCGTTGCCGGCCACCACGCCCAGGTCACCCACGCGGTTGTGGAGCATCTTGTCACCCGAGCCGAAGGTTCGATTGTCCACGGTGGCGGCGAAGTACTGCAGGTTGATCCATGAGGCCACCACCATGGGTGCGGAAAGGATCAGCGAGAGCACCGAGCCGTCCGCATCCAGCGATGCGTCGTAGTCATGGAGGAACGCTCGGCCTTCCAGGTCACGGCGCGCCGTGCGAGCCCTGCGGGCGGCCACGAACATGGCGTTGCGGGCCAGCCCCCACTCGGGCCGAGTCTGCGACCAGTCGCCACCTCGGTCGGACAGCAGGTCCAGCAGGTGCTCCGCGGGAATCTCCAGCCCCATGCCCTGGGCACGCTCCCGGCGGGTCGCCTGACCCGCCTGCTGCAGCGCCTGCCGAAGCGAATCCAGATCCGCCGCGTGCGAAGCGGGCACGTCCGCCGCATCGAGCAGCGTGACCTGGTCCGTGGAAGTCTCGTGCACGCCGGCCACGAACCGCGTGTCCTCGGGAAGCGGGACGCCACGATCCCGAAGCCCCTGCCGCACCGACGCATCGTTCAACAGGCGGGCGGCCAGCCTGGCGTTCAGCGCGCCACCCCGGCCACCGCAG
>RFOC01000273.1 GCA_009926815.1 Planctomycetota bacterium | reverse complement strand
CAGAAAGGCGCTGGGCGGGTTTCCCGCAGTCTAACCCCGAAGTTCTCAGGCACAAATAGGTCGTGGCCGGTTCGTGACATTCAGCGCGATGTCTGACACGATCTGAACCCGGAGGCCCGGATCCGGATCGGTGATCGGACCTTGGCGTGCCATCCAGGACCCCGGGCTCTTGCCCCACGAAACAACGAGGCCCGATCCGTGATCAGGATCGGGCCTCGGGAGGCTCTCAGTGAAGTTGCCGGTTGCCGGTCACTTGGTCGGTTCGCCGTCATCCGCGGCGGGTGCCGGTGCAGGCTTGGCCTTGCCCGCCCCAGCGTCCATGGGATTGCCCGTGGGAGCCAGGGGGACGGTGAGCGGGGAGAGGAAGATCTCCACGCGGCGGTTGGCGGCGGCGCCGTTGGCGCCGTTGGGCACGATCGGGCGGAACTCGCCATAGCCGGCGACCTGCATGCGGTTGGCCGCCACGCCGTCACCCACCAGGGCGTCACGGACGCTGATGGCACGGTGCGCGGAGAGGTGCATGTTGGTCGGGTGCTGGCCAGCCACGCGGCGAATGGGCTGCGAGTCCGTGTGCCCAACCACCTTGACCTCGAAGGGCTGGGCGATGGGGGTGTTCAGGATGCCGGCGAGCTTCTGCACCAGGGTCTGGGCATTGGCATTGAGCGCGGCGGAGCCGGAGGCGAAGGTGAAGTCGCTGCTGAAGCGCAGCATGCCGCTCCGCTGGTCGAACGTCAGCACATCCGGGTACTGCGCGGCCAGTTCGGCCAGGGCCTTGTTCAGCTCGGCGGGCAGCGGTCCGGCGCTCAGATCGCCCACCTGCTTGAGCAACCGCTCGTAGTCGGCGAGGAGCTTGGCGATGTCGCCCGAGGCGGTGCCCCGAAGGCGCTGGATCTCGGCCAGGTCCGAGGCGGCGGCGGCCAGCTGCGCACGCAGCCGCTCCTCGTTGGCGCGGACGGTCTGGAGTTCGCTCTGCAGCGAGAGCAACTGCTGCTCCTGGCCGCGATAGGCGGTGAGCAGATCGTCGTACTTCTGCTGCGGCACGCAGCCGATCAGTCCGAGCGACACGAGAGCGAGAACGATGAAGCGCTTGCAGGCCATCCGAAGTTTCCTCCGCCAGTCTCTGGGTCTTGGGCGCGGGAACCTTCCCGCGCGGGGCCGCAGTGTAGCCAAACCCCGGGAGGCCGGATCCCGTCGGATGTCGCCTGGAAGGCCGGGTCCATGCGGGGGCGGGCGGACCGATGCCCCCCGGCCTAGTCTTGGCCCGTTGAGAGAAGTCCGCAGGGCTTGCGGGCCGATATGGTGAAGCACCCATGACCCAGACCGCGATCGAAGTCGACTGGAGGCGCCTGGCCGCCAAGACGGGACCCTATCCCGCGGAGGCGTTCCACTTCGTGCGAGAGGGTCTGACCCGCACCAGCGAACTGGTCCATGGTCCCGGCGGCGCGGACGCCGACCGGCACGTGAGTGGGCAGCAGCTCTGCATCGGACTGCGGGACTTCGCCATCGAGCGCTACGGCATGCTTGCGCCGAGCGTGCTGGCCGGCTGGCACGTGCACCGCACGGACGACTTCGGCCGGATCGTCTTCGGCATGATCGAGGCGGGCGTGCTGTCGAAGACCCCTCGCGACAGCATGGACGACTTCAGGGGCGTCTTCGACTTCCAGGAGGCCTTCGGGCGCGATCGGCTGGTGAGCGCGCTGGGGCGACGAGGCGGCTGATGGCGGAGCACCCGTCGGCTCCGAAGGCTGGCCAGGAACTGGCCCGACTGCACCTGTGGCAGATCCAGGGGGTTCGGGACGTGGTCGTGGTCGCGCTGGTGCTCGGCATCTTCTACATGGGCTACGCCATCCGGACGGTGACGGTGCCCTTGCTGGTGGCCTTCGCGCTGGCCTACCTGGTGGAGCCCGTGGTGAAGGGCCTGGTCCGCCGGTTCGGGTTCAGTCGGACGGCCGCGGTGGGCACGGTGATGGGCACCGCAGGCGTGGCGCTGGTGGCCGTGGTGGCGCTGACGGTGCCGGTGCTGGTGGGGCAGACGTCGGGCTTCCTGAAGAGCCTGCGTGAGGGTCGCTTCAACTCGGCGGTGGATCGGGTGGAGCAACTGGTGCCCGAGGAGTACCGCGGCGAGGTGGGTCGATTCCGCGCCTGGTTCCAGCAGACCACCAATGCGGAGCCGGTGGGCGAGGCTTCGCCGGGCAAGCCGGAGGCCGCCAAGTCCACCGAGCCGGCGCATGCCGCCGAGCCGTCGGGCGATGCGGAACCGGTGGATGCCGCCAAGCTGAAGGCGGCCGAGGCCGAGGCGCAGGCGATCCAGCGCGCCGTGGCGGCGGAACTGGAGCGACGCGGGTACCGCGAGACGCCCGAGCAGCGGCCATCGGGATTG
>RFOC01000272.1 GCA_009926815.1 Planctomycetota bacterium | reverse complement strand
CGGTCACCCTCGTGGAGCTGCTGCTTGAACCACAGCTCGTAGACCTGGTGAATGATGATGAAGAGCGTCTCGTCGTGCTCCTGCGGCTGGCCCACGGGCTGCTGCAGGGCGAGAAGCTCGGGAATCCTCAGGTAACGGCCATAGGTGATGTCCACCCGCGCAGGCTAGCCGAACGCGCCGCTGAGGGCGGCGCCTGATCGAGCGCGCAGGGCAGGCCCAGCCGACCGCAGAGCATCCGTGCGGTGATCTGCGCGCTGAGGAAGATGACCGGAAGCCCCGAGCCTGGATGCGTGCCGCCGCCGACCAGCCAGACGCCATCCACGTCCTGCATCTGGTGGTGGGGTCGACGGTGCAGCATCTGGCCCAGGTTGTGGGCCAGGTTGAACGTCGCGCCGAACTGGATGCCCTCGGCCTTCCAGTCCAGCGGCGACACGACCCGCTCGGTGCGGATGCGACCGCGGATCCCCTGGATGCCGAAGACGGACTCCAGCTGCCCCAGCGCCTGCTCGCGGAGTCCCGCGGCCTGCGTGCTCCAGTCCACGTGGTTGAACCCGGGCTGCACGTTGGGGGTGGGCACGAGCACGTAGAGCGAGCTGCTGCCGCGCGGGGCCATGGAGGGATCCACGGGCGCCGGATTGCACACGTACATCGACGGATCCTGGCTGAGCGTGCCGTGCCGCGCGATGTCGGCCAGGTTCCGCTCGTACTGGCGGCTGACGTAGATGGTGTGGTGAGGCAGGTCGACCTGCCCGTCCACGCCCAGATAGAGCATGAAGGTGCTGCAGCTGTAGCGGCACCGGTCCAGGCGATCATCGCTCCAGGTGGGCCGAAGCGACGCGGGTACCAGCGTGCGCAGGGCGTGGGCGGCATCCGCGTTGACCACCACGTGGGCGTGGCGGTGGAGCGACCCATCGACATGCACGCCCACGGCGCGCCGTCCCTCGAACTCGATGCGATCGACCGGTCGCCCGAGGTGGAACCGCACCCCCAGTTCCTCGGCGATGCCCGCCATGGCGGTCATGAGCGCGTTGCATCCGCCCTTGGGATGCCAGATGCCGTACTCGTACTCGATGAAGGGCAGGATGCTGAAGAGCTCCGGGCACTCGTAGGGGCTCATGCCCAGGTACTTGCTCTGGAAGCTCATGGCGAGACGCACCGAGGGGTTGCGGAAGTACCCCTTGAGGTGGTCGTAGAGGCTCTGCCAGGGGCGGAGGTGCGGACCCGCCTTCATGGCGTCCATCGAGAGCAGGTCGAGCACGCTGCGGATGGGTCTGCGCAGCAGCGGCGTCATGGCGGCCAGCTTGCGCCGGTTGTCCGAGATGAAGCGATCGAACGCGGCGCCATCGTTGGGCTCGATGGCGGAGAGCCGCCGTGCCATGAGCGCGAGGTCCTGCGTGGTGTCCAGCGTGACCGGTTCGCCCTGCGGCTGCCCGAGCAGCAGGCGATACATGGGGTCCAGTCGCGTCATCTCCACCCGATCGGAGAGCTTGCGGCCAGCGGCCGCCAGGATCTCGTCGAGCACGTAGGGCATCATGAAGAACGTGGGGCCCACGTCGAAGTGGTGATCCCCCAGCGAGAGCCTTCGCGTGCGGCCGCCCACCTGGGGATGCCGTTCGTAGACGTCGACCGAGGCGCCGCTGGCGGCCAGCAGGATGGCGGCGGCGAGCCCGCCGGGGCCGGCCCCCACGATGGCGACATCGGAGACCTGGCGGGAGGCGCGCTCGGTTGCGATCATGCGGGTAGTTTCGCACATCCAGCGGACCCGGATTCGAGCGTGAATCCGGCCCTTCCCGCCTTCCGAACCGCGACCGGAGCACGCATGCCAGATCACGACGTCCAGCCCGGCTTGGCCGCCCCCGCGAGCTGGCTTCCCTGGCCGAACCGCCGCGCATGGCTTCGCTCGTTCCGACGTGCCGTGGCCGCCTCCGCCCTGGAGATGTCTCGCCTGGTCTCCGAGGAGATCGGCAAGTCCGAAGGCGAGGCCTACGTGAGCGAGGTGCTGCCCCTGCTGGCGGCCATTCGCTGGCACGAGCGACGGGCCTGGCGGGTGCTGTCCACGAAGGCGGCCGCGGGTCGTCCGGGCTGGCTCCTGGGCCGCCGCGTGCGGGTGGGGCGGGCTCCGCTGGGTCGGGTGCTCATCGTGGCCACCTGGAACTATCCCGTGGGACTGCTGGGCGTGCAGCTGGTGCAGGCGGTGGTCGCCGGCAATCGCGTCACGGTGAAGCCCTCGGAGCGGTCGCCGCGATCCCAGATGCTGCTCATGCGCCTGGCGGCATCCTGCGGACTTCCCGCGGACTGGCTGCTGATGGCCGAGGCGTCCCGCGCCGAGGGCGAGCGTCTGGTGTCGGAGGGAGGCTTCGACAAGATCGTCTTCACCGGCGG
>RFOC01000271.1 GCA_009926815.1 Planctomycetota bacterium | reverse complement strand
CGCGTGTCGATCACCCAGCGTGGTGATCACGGGCACGCCCATCCAGAGCGCCTCGCAGGTGGTGGTGGTGCCGTTGTAGGGCACGGTGTCCAGGGCCACATGCACCTCACGATACAGCTCCAGATGGGCCTCACGCGAGGGGACATGGGACAGGCATTGCACGCGATCGCGATCGATGCCGGCCTGGGCCAGACGATCGAGCACGATTGTCTTCGCCTGTGCATCGGCGAATCGGCGGGCCTTCAGCAGCAGCCGTGCGCTGGGCACGGCCTTCATGAGGCCGCCCCAGAGTTCCGCGGTCCGCACGCTGATCTTGTTGGCGTTGTTGAAGGAGCCGAAGGTGATGGGCGCCTCGGCGGGCGGCATGGCGGGCTCGGGCGCCTGCTGGGGCGGCGTGTAGCAGAGGAAGCAGGGGTCCAGCCGCAGCAGGCGTTCCGTGCAGAGGTGCTCGCTGCCCGGGGGATCGGTGATGGAATCCACCACGCGGAAGTCCATGGCGGGAAGCCCGGTGGTGTTGGGGTATCCGATGGCGGAGATCATCACAGGCGCCGGCTTGCGGGCCAGGGCCGCCAGGCGACCGCCCGCCGAGTGGCCCGAGAGCTCGATCAGCACGTCGAGGTGAGCCTCGCGAATCCTCGCGTCCAGAACTTCGTCGGGAAGCGCATTCGACTCGATCCACTCGCTCGCCAGTCGCCGGAGCCGCTGCTGGGTCGGTTCCTGCGGCTGGGGGGCCGCGGTGTGCATGATCACCACGGCGATGTCCTGAGGACGATGGGCCATGATCGCCTCGGCGAAGAAGGCAACCGAGTGATCGCAGAGATCCGCGGAGAGGATGCCGACCCTCAGCGGACGCTCCGCATCCGCGTTCCGGAGCGCCGGCGGCTCCGGAGACGAAAAGGCCCGGCCGAAGGCGCGGTGAGCCTCGGCCACGGGAGCCGGATCAGGTTGCCCGTAGTTGAGCATGAGCAGCAGGTTCGAGTGCAGGAGCTCGGCCGAGGGCGATCGCCGCACCGCGGGCCAGGCCACCTCGATCGCCTCGTCGATGCGGCAGGCCTGCTGCAGCGCAAAGGCCAGGTTGGCCGAGGCCTCGGGCATCTCCGGCTGCAGGGCGAGACCGCGCCGGCCTGCGGCGATCGCGTCCTCCATGCGGTGCAGATGGGTGTAGGCCACGGCCAGGCAGAGCCAGCCGATGTCGAACCGGGGATCGATGCGGACGGCCTGCTCCCACTGTGCCGCCGCGTCCGCGAAGCGACGATCCGCGCTGAGCGAGTTGGCCAGGTTGTTGCGGATGCCGGTCTCGTTCGGAGCCAGGGCCGCCGCACGCTGCAGCGCGTCGATCGACTGCGGCATCTGTCCGGCGATCCGCAGCAGCACGCCGAGCAGGTTGAGCCCAGCCGGATCCCGGGGCTTGAACTTCAGGTGCATGCGGACCGTGGCCAGGGCCTGATCCAGCTGGCCCGCAGCCTGCAGGGCCATGGCCCGTTGCCAGAGTCCCTCAGCCATGGGCTTCCGCGCGGCTGACCACGGCCACCTGGAAGATCCGGAACCATCGCACGCTGGCCCGCGGCGGACGCCGCTTCGACTTGCGGGCCTCGATCCAGCGGTGCACGAACCACAGTCCGAGCACCACCACCAGCGTGACGGCCACGCCGATCATGACCTGGTGGAAGGTGTCCGTGACACCGGCCTTCGCGGCGGCATGGAACGCCAGCCAGCCGATCATCATCTGCAGGGGAGCGGTGACCAGCACGCAGGTGCCCTCGACCAGGAGCAGCTTCCACCACGCCATGTGCAGCAGGCCGCACATGGTGATCACCGGGGTGCGCGTGCCTGGGATGAAGCGGGCCGCCAGCAGCACCCACGCGCCTCGCTCATCGATCTGCCACTTGATCTCCAGCAGCCGCCGCGGGTGGAAGAACCGCTTGAACCACCGGGTGTGCATGATCCGGGTGCCGAAGCGTCGGCAGACCCAGAACCAGCCGGCATCGCCGGCCACGATGCCCAGATACGCCGCCAGCGAGAACTCCGCGAACATGCGCCAGTCGTTGGCGGCCAGCCAGCCCGCGGGAATCAGGATCAGGTCCTCGCTCAGGTGCAGGCCGATGCCACTGACCACGAAGGCCACGAAGATGGCGACCGCGCCGTACCGCTCCACGCCGTCCTGGATCCACCTGGGCATCTCCATGGGTGGAGCCTCGGTGGTGATGTCCGTCATCGCCATGGACGCGCCGCAGATCAGGGCGGCCAGGCAGGCGGCCAGGAGCAGGCGCAGGGGCGTCATGGAAGCGCGAGTATAGGTGGACCGCACCGACGCCAATGAAACGGCCCGCTCCGGAGAGCGGGCCGTGGGGTGTCAGGGGTTGCGGGTCGCGTTCACTTCTTCGCGTCGGCCGGAATCCGCATGCCGTAGAAGCTGCGCC
>RFOC01000028.1 GCA_009926815.1 Planctomycetota bacterium | reverse complement strand
GAGTTCGGCGCCTTCGTGGAACTGGTGCCCGGCACCGACGGCATGTGCCACATCAGCGAGCTGGCCCACGGCTACGTGAAGGCCGTGACCGACCAGGTCAAGATGGGTGACGTCATCAAGGTGAAGGTCATCAACGTCGACGAGAACGGCCGCATCAAGCTCAGCCGCAAGGCCCTGATGCCCGCCCCGGAGCCGGTGGCCAAGGGCGGCTGACCCCCGGTTTCTCCCGGCATTTCCGCAGGAACGCACCCGCCCGGCACGCCCTCGCAAGGGGCATGCCGGGCGGTTTCATTTCCGGCAAGTATCCGTCACAGAGATCTTGCGAACCCGCGTATCTTGGTGCACAATCCGCCTGTCCGATTGCAATCCGGAGTTACCCCATGAGCGAAGCCAGCGAACTGACCAACATCGAAGGTGCCGTCAAGTGGTTCGACCCCCGCAAGGGCTACGGCTTTGTCGTGGGCCCGCAGGGTCAGGACATCTTCGTCCACTTCTCCGTGATTGACCAGCCCGAGGGCTTCAAGACCCTTCGCGATGGCGAGTCCGTGACCTACTCGGCCTCCAAGGGGGCCAAGGGCTGGTCCGCCACCAAGGTGAAGAGCCTCCGCGTCGCCGCTCCGCAGGCGACCAAGGCCAACTGACGACCAACCGGTGATCGAGGTGCCGACCACCCGGGGTCCTCGGGGTCGGAGGGTGTCCTCGTGCCGTTGAATGATCCATCCACGCTGCTCGCGTTCGCCCTGGGGGCGGTCGCGGGGCTTGTCGCCACGGCGATGGCGTCGGCCGGGGCGCTCCGGCGCCGAGCCCACCGCGCCATCGAGGCGGAGCGCCGGGCCCAGGCCGCCGAACGCCTGGCCGAACTCGGCAGCATGACCAGTGGCCTGGCGCACGAGATCAAGAATCCGCTCAGCACGCTCACCCTGAACGCGCAGCTCCTTCGAGAGGAGGTCCTGGACGCCGAGCTTCCCGAGGGGATCCGGGGCACCGTGGCCCGCCGCGTGGATGCCCTGGCCCGCGAGAGCGGCCGACTGAAGGACATCCTGAGCGACTTCCTGCAGTTCGCGGGTCGCATGAAGCTGGACCCTCAGCCCCAGGACCTGCGGGAACTGCTGCAGCAGCTGTCCGACTTCTTCCACGCGCAGGCCGATCGCTGCGGCATCCTGCTGCGGCTGGATGTCCCCGGCGTGCCGGTGGTCGCGCGCGTGGATGCCGGGCTGCTGAAGCAGGCGCTGCTGAACCTGGCCATCAACGCGGTGCAGGCCATGAATCCCGAGGGCCGCTCCGAGCCCGGAGATCGCCGGGGCGAGCTGCTGCTTCGGCTGGAACTGGACTCCACCGGTCAGGAGGCACGCCTGAGCGTGATCGACAGCGGCCCGGGGATTCCCGAGGATCGACGGGGAACGATCTTCCGCCCCTACGCCAGCACCAAGCCCGGCGGCAGCGGCCTGGGCCTGGCCACCACCCGGCGCATCGTGGAGGAGCACGGCGGCACCATCAGCCTGTTCAACGGGCCGGATCGGGGCACCTGCTTCACCATCCGGCTGCCGCTCGGCGGCCCCACGGTCAGTCCAGCCAGTCCTTCGCCTTGAGGCGCTGCGGCACGTACGTCTCGGTCACGTAGGAGATGTCCTTCGTGATCAGCGACTCCACCTCCATCTTGAACCCGTTGCCGAGCAGTCCCTCGATCTCCCGCTGCCAGCCCTTGTGGTCCTCGAACCACGGGTAGGCGGCGATCTCCTTGGCTCGCTTGATGTCGGTGTCGTTCAGGGCGATCTGCACGTCATCGGAGAGGCCGCAGGCCTTGTAGTCCTTCGCCCGGATGCCCAGGAACTTGGCCTCGGGAATGGCCAGCCGCTCGCTCTCGAACGCCAGCGAGATGCTGCCCTGCTTGATCACGCTGTAGATGTAGTGCCCCCAGGGGTCGCAGTCGAGCAGGCAGTAGATGGGCAGGTTCAGTTCCTCGTGCAGTCGCCGCAGCAGGCGACGCACGCCGCGTGGCGGCTGGCCGCCGCCCTCGGTGAGGATGCAGTTGTGCTTCTCCCAGAAGCGGTCCTCGTTGAAGCGGCTCCACACCGTGTTCTTCTCCACGTGCAGCACGAACTTCGCCTCGCACCTCTTGAACTGGATCACGTCCGGCTCCACGATGCTGGGAATGGCGTAGCCGCCGCTGCCCATGCGCCGACAGTCGATCTCGTCGCCGGAGTCCACCAGCGTGATGTTGCCCACCATGGTGCCGGCCTTCTTGGCGAAGATGTGGAGCTCCTCGCGCAGGGCCCCCAGCGACACCTCCAGGTCCTCCAGGATGCCGTCGCTCTCGTCCTGATCGGCGAAGGTCTTCTCCTTGGTGCCGGCCACGGTGTGCAGGCCCTTGTAGAACATGCCACGAAGGCTCAGCGTCTTGTCGGCGGCGATCAGGTCCTTCACGCTGCTGCCGTGCAGCATGGTCTGCATGAAGCTCTTGGCCTGGTTCAGGTTGAAGAGCTGCCGATCCTGGCTGGCCTTGCCCATCTCCAGGATGCCCTTGCGCTTGTTCCAGATGGTGTTGCTGCGGGCCCGCGTGGGAATGGCCACCTGCGGCTCGCGGCCGCCGAGGGCGGACCTGGCCACCCCCTCCGCCATCTCCACGATCTTGCGCTCGGTGCGCTGGTCGCGCTCCTTGCGGCCGCCCGCCTTGCCTGACTTCGCCATGGGTTCGATTCCTTCGTTGCGTGCTCAGAACAGTCCCGGACCTTCGCCCGCACCCTTGCCGCGGCCCTTCGGGGCCGGCGAGGCCGACCGCTTCCGCTTCGGGGCCTCGGCCACCGGCGCCGCGGCCGGAGCCGCTCCGGCCATCGGCCCGCGATCGACGATGACCACGCCGTCCTGGTCCACGGGCTCGTCCTTCACCACCTTGCCGTCCTCGTCGAGCACCTGATCGGCCACGGCGGTGCGGCTCTTGGCCTGCTTCACCAGCGCCTCGTACACGCGCTTGGCGTCGGTGCCGGTGATCTCGTGCAGCGCCTTGCTGATCTCGCCGATGTAGCGCTCGAACACGTCGCGCCGCTCGCTCTCGCGCTGCATGCGCTGCCGCTTGTTCAGGTAGGTGCCCAGCTTGCGGCCGCACTCCATGAGCGCCAGCCGCATCTCCTTGCGGATCTCGTCGTAGTCGGCGATGGCTTCCTTGCTCTCGCTGGTGAACGGCACCCACACGCTCGCCATGTGGATCATGATCACCAGCGGCCCCACCGGCAGGCCGCCTCGCGGCTGCTGCAGGTTGTAGTTCCGCCAGCTGGTCTCGATCACCGCCTTGAAGCTGCTGCAGGCGCTCTGCTGGAAGAGCAGCGGCACGCGGTTGGCGAAGCGGATCACGCGCGATGGCTCGTCCGCCGGCAGGTCGCCGCCGAAGGCGATCGCGGCCTCGATCTGGAATGGCCGGCCGCGGTACACCTCGGCCTCCCGACTGCTGGCGGCGTAGAACTCCGCCTTCACGCCCTTGAGCATGCCGGCCAGCAGCTGCCGAACGCCGATCGGCGCCAGGCAGTCGGTCGGCGGCGGCGCCAGCTTCGCGTCCTGGAAGGCGTCGAAGAGCTTCTCCGCCATGGGCGGCTCCACGTCCGACACCTTCCGGCGGCTGGTGGCCCCCACCTTCTCGCACAGCGTGCCCGCGGTGGCGCTGCTCACCCGGCAGAAACGTTCCTGCAGGAAATTGAACAGCGTGCCCTTGTCGGTGGCCTCGTAGTCCTTCAGCATCTGCAGCAGCGTGCCCAGCTCGATGCCCTTGGGATGCGGCTGGATCTCGCGCGTCTCGGGCGGCAATTCCTGCACGCCACGGGGGAACACGGTCACGCCCTGCGATTCCGTGGTCTCCGTCGCGGCGACGGCGGCGCCCGCCTCGGCCTTCGCCAGGATCGGCGCATCGCCGTCGTCGGCACTCACCCGGCTCGGCGGCACGAACACGAACCGGCCATGCGGATTGGCGATGGCGGTGAGCTCGAGGAACTCGTCCACGCTTCCGCGCCCGCGCTGGTACCGACCCTCCAGCTCGATGCTCACGCAGGTGCCGCTGCGATAGCTCTCCGCGTCCAGCAGGCCGCCCTTCTCGGCGGCCAGCGCCTTGGTGCCCGCGGTCAGGCCGCGCAGTCGCTGCGGCGGGAAGTCGCCGGTCTCCTTGTCCAGCGTGACCTCCGCGCGGTTGGTCTTCGTGTTCATCGCCAGCTCGATGTGGTGCGCAGGCTGCTTCGCGCCGGGCTTGGTGTGGATCACCATGGGCTTGCCCGTGGTGATGAGCCCGTACATGCCCGCCGCGCTGATGCCGATGCCCTGCTGGCCCCGGCTCATCTTCAGGCGGTGGAACTTGCTGCCGTAGAGCAGGCGGCCGAAGATGTTCTCGACCTGCTTGCGCACGATGCCCGGCCCGTTGTCGACCACGGTCACCCGGTAGCGCGAGCTCTTGGCGGTCGCGGGCCGGTCGGGCTGCAGGTCCTCGATGATCACCGTGATCTCGGGAAGGATGCCCGCCTCCTCGCAGGCATCGAGACTGTTGTCGACCGCCTCCTTCACCGTGGTCAGCAGGGCCTTCCGCGGATTGTCGAACCCGAGCAGGTGCCGGTTCTTGGCGAAGAACTCGCTGACGCTGATGTCGCGCTGGCGACCCGCCATCTCCTCGGCGGTGGAGCCTCGCCGCTTGCCGGCGGGCTTCGAGGGGGCCTGGGAACGCTTCTCCATCAACGCGGCTTCCGTGCCTTGCATGAGACCTCCATGTCGGAAAGGCAGTATGCCAAGTTTCGGCATTCAGGCGGCATTCCCTGCCTCTTTTCCGATCCGCTTCACGCCGGAAGCGGCCTGGACACGCTATCCTTCCCGCCCTTCCAGCACCCCCACAGGAGACCCCACTCATGGAAACCACGCTCATCATCCTGAAGCCCGACGCCGTCCAGCGGGGCCTCATGGGACGCATCATCGGCCGCTTCGAGGACAAGGGCCTTCAGGTGGTTGGCTGCAAGCTCATGCAGATCTCGCAGGAACTGGCCGCCCAGCACTACAAGGACCACGCGGGCAAGCCGTTCTACGCGGGTCTGGTCAAGTTCATGACCAGCAGCCCGGTGCTGGTGCTGGCCCTGCGCGGCAACGGTGCCATCGCCATTGCGCGAGGCATGATGGGTGCCACCTTTGGCAGCAAGGCTGCCGCCGGCACCATCCGCGGCGACTTCGGCGTCTCCAACAGCTTCAACCTGATCCACGGATCGGACAGCCCGGAGGCAGCCACCCGCGAACTGGGTCTCTTCTTCAAGTCGGGCGAGGTCCTGGACTTCAAGCGGGCGTCCGAGTGCTGGATCTACGACATGAGCGGCGGGAAGCCGGAGTAACGTCCGGAAACCTTTCGTTCCTGATCGAATTTCCGCAAACGTGGAATCGTTCGAGGTCCTCCCTGTATACGGGGGGACCTCGCTCATTTTTCGCTTTCATCGTGAACTGAAACCGCTGGGGCGGGGTCATCGAACGGGGCTGCAGGGCGCTGCCGCTCGGCGCCTCGGCTCGGCCCCCAAGGCCGAACCTCTCGGCACTGCGTTTGCTCGTCAGATCCGCACACGCACCGGCTTCCCACGAAGCAGCCGGCGCAGGAAGGCCGCAGGAGGCGGCCAGCCCAAGGAGACCCATGAGCAATTCCATCTTCGGTTCCAATTCCCCCATCGATCGCGTGCGTCAGCGGAAGCGGCCTGCGGTGCGTGACAACTCGCGCCCAGGCGCCTCGGCCCGGGTGGGCCTGACCCCCAGTGACGAGGCCCTGCTCCTGGAGATCATGGCCGAGCCCATGGACTTCATGGACTCGCCCGAATTCCGCAAGCCCGACGCGGAACGCGCGATCTACGAGAAGCCCGCGCCCATCGCACGGCCCGACGTGACCTGGTACCGGCCTCTCATGGATGACCTGTCCGAGAAGGAGCAGAAGCAGCGGCAGGCTCGCAACGGATCCGTGCTGCTGACGGCGGCCCAGGAACGGGTCATCTTCCTCCAGTTCAACTACGCCCGCTGGCGCGTCCGCCAGATCCAGGAGGGCCTGCAGGGCCGCTCCCCCACCACGGATGAGGCTCGCGAGATGCTGCGGTGGTACCGACTCGCCCGGAAGTACCGCGAGCAGATCTCGGAGATCAACCTGGCGCTGGTGCTGGCCATGGCGCGCCGCGTCCGGCTGGGCGAGACGGATTTCCCCGACCTGATCGGCGAGGGCAACATGGCCCTCATGCGCAGCGTCGACAAGTTCGACTGCGGCCGCGGGTTCAAGTTCAGCACCTACGCGTGCCGCGCCATCCTGAAGGCGTTCAGTCGCTTCGGCATCAAGCTGGTCAAGCACCGCCAGCGGTTCCCGAGCGAGTTCGACCCGGAATTCGAGCGGTCGAACCACCTCGAGACCGTGCGTCTTCAGCACGAGCGTGACAGCGCCGCCGAGGTCCGCTTCCTGGTCGAGAGCGACCGGGCGGAACTCACGGACGTGGAGCGTCGGGTCATCCTTCACCGCTTCGGCCTCGACAGCCCGGCGGGACATCCCTCGCTCACGCTCGAGCAGGTGGGACAGATGGTGGGACTGACCAAGGAGCGGGTCCGTCAGATCCAGAACAAGGCGCTGGAGAAGCTTCGGCTGGCGCTCGAGGATCTCCGCGGCGAGACGCTGCCCCCCACGGTCACCCGCAACTGACGCCCAGCCGGAGCCGCCGCCAGGCCACCACGGTCACCGCCGCGTGCACCGCGGCGAAACCGGTCATGAGCCATTGCTGGGTCACCAGTCGATCGCCACCCATCCAGGCGCCCACCGCCACCACGGTCACGATCCCGGCGAAGTAACCGCCGTCCCCGGCCGCGCGGAACGCCGCCAGACCGGCCGATGCGCGACCGCATCGGACCGTGAGCGAGAGCGAGGCCGGCAGAAGCGGTGCTGCCGCAAGCCCAAGCACCAGCAGCACGCCGCTGAGCACCACGGTGGAGGAGCCCGCCCAGGCCACCACCGCGAAACACGCGGCGTAACCCATGGATGCGAGCGTGCGCGTGCGAAGCGGACCCAGCCGATCGGCCAGCCATCCGGCCGGCGCCGCGCCAAGGGCCATGAGCAGCAGCGGCAGGCCCACCAGACGGCCTCGCTCGGCGGGGTCGTAGCCCATGTTGCGGGCCAGGAAGCTGGCGAACACGGCCGTCAAGGCGGCACCGGTGGCCCGGTCCGCGGCCGCCATGAGAAGCATGGGCCAGAGCGGCATCCGATCCGCCGCGGGGGCAGCCGCCTCCACGGACACAGGGGTTTCCCGTGCCTCCAGTCGCCGAGCCGCCACCATGGCCAGGATGGACGTGATCACGCAGGCGCCGGCACCCAGGCCAAACGTGACGGTGGCCCCCTGACCGCTGGCCCTCGCGGCCATGCCACCCACGATCGCGCCCACCCCCAGACCGGCGATCAGCGCGGTGGCGCCCGTGCCCATCCGCCAGGCCAGTCCCGAAACGCGGGAGGAGCCCAGCAACTGGAAGAGGGCGGCAAAGGTCAGCACATCCGCCACCCCCTCGATGCAACGCAGGACGAGCGTGGCCGGGAAACCGATCGGCAACCACATGAGCGCCAGCAGCCAGCCATCCGCCATGGCCCCCGCGGCCGCGATGCTCCACGCGGGAAACCGCCCGCGCAGCCGCCGCACCAGCGGCACCGCCAGCCCCGCGCCGAGCAGGTTGATCGCCAGGAAGGCCTGCGACTGCTCGGCCGTGGCGCCGTACCGCTCCACCAGGAGATCGCGCAGCACCGGAACCACCATGGCATCGGGCAGCGCGGACAGCAGGATGAGCAGCAGCACCAGCGGCACCCAAACAGGCTAGCGGCCCTGCCCTCACTACACTGCGGCCATGGCGGTGAACAAGATCTTCCAGACGCCGGCCGAGGCCCTCCACGGCCTCGCCCGGGACGGCATCACGGTCGCCGTTGGCGGGTTCGGACTCTGCGGCATTCCGGAGCAGCTGATCGTGGCGCTGCGCGACAGCGGCGCCCGCAACCTGACGTGCGTGAGCAACAACGCGGGGGTCGATGACTGGGGACTGGGCCTGCTGCTGAGGACCCGCCAGATCCGGAAGATGGTGTCGAGTTACGTCGGCGAGAACGCGGAATTCGAGCGGCAGTTCATGAGCGGCGAGCTCGAACTGGAGTTCTGCCCGCAGGGAACGCTGGCGGAGCGCCTTCGCGCCGGGGGCGCCGGCATTCCCGCCTTCTACACCCGCACGGGCGTGGGGACGGTGGTGGCCGAGGGCAAGCCCACGGAGCTCTTCGACGGCGAGACCTTCGTCATGGAACGCGGCATCCGCGCCGACCTGGCCCTGGTCAAGGCGTGGAGGGCCGACCGCTTCGGCAACCTGGTGTTCCGGAAGACCGCCCGCAACTTCAATCCCATGGTCGCCACCTCGGGACGCACCACCGTGGCGGAGGTGGAGGAACTGGTGGACACCGGCACGATCGATCCGGACCAGGTCCACACGCCCGGCATCTTCGTGGACCGGATCGTGGTCACGCGATCCGAAAAGCGGATCGAGCAGCGAACCGTGCGACACGGCTGAGCGTGCGGCCGCCTACATTATGGGCCCGGAGTCCGGGACCCGACCACAAAAAGCCGATGCCAACGGCAATCGAACGTCAATGAAACCGCCTCGGCCGCGTTGCAGCGGCACTCCGAACCAGGAATCTCCCATGCGAACGCTTCTTCGAACCATCGTGCTGATCGCCCCGCTGCTGCTCGCCTCGATCTCGCCCGCGCAGTTCGGCGGCCGCGGCGCCATCTCGGAAGCCGCGCGGCCCGACGTGCTTCCGCGCGACGCGATCCTGATCATGGACACGCTCAAGCTGGAGGAATGGCAGCGGCCCATCGTGGAGAGCCTGATCGAGGACTACACCTTCAGCTTCAAGACCGGCTGGGAGACCGCCGTCCAGAAGATGAAGGAGTACGCCAGCAAGATGAAGGGCGGCACCGCCAGCGCCAAGGGCATGATGCAGCCGATCGCCGCCTGGCTTCCCGAGAAGAAGCGGCTCTACGACGAGTTCATGGCCAACGTGAAGGGGCAGTTGAGCGACGTGCAGCTGGAGCGGTGGCCGCGCTTCGAGCGGGCCATGCGCCGCGAGAAGGCGCTGGAGGACAGCGACCTGATGGGCGAGGGCCTGGACCTGGGCGGCCTGGTGCGGCAGATGCAGCTGCCCAAGGACGCGATCGAGGCCGCCCAGCCGGCCATCGATGCCTACGAGGTGGAACTGGACGCTGCGCTGATCCAGCGTGACGCGACCATCGATGGCCTCGCCGGACCGCTGACCGATGCCATGGAGAACGGCGACGTGAACCGGGGCTTCGAGGTGCAGACGCAGATCATGAATGCCCGGGTGGGCGTCCGCAACGTCCAGGACACCTGGATCGAGAAGATCGCCGAGGCCCTGCCCGCCCCCCACGGAACGCAGTTCCGCGAGCGGGCCCTGGGCATGGGCTACCGCGAGGCGTTCCAGCCGGATCCGCTGGCTCCCTTCTTCCAGACCGTGCTCGGCCTTCAGGGCCTGACGGATGATCAGCGCACCGCCATCGAGCAGATCCGGGCGAAGTGGGCCACCGAACTGCAGGATCTCCGGGAGCGGATGGTCGCCGCGTTGCGCGTGGATGGACCGTCCAAGCCCAAGCGCGATGCCGCCGCCCGCGCCGCCAAGTCGGGCGGCGATCCCACGGCGGGTCCCAAGGAGGCCATGGCTCCGCTTCGCGCGGAGAAGTCCAAGCTGGTGAACGCCACCCGCGAGCAGGTGAAGGCCCTGCTCACGCCGGAACAGGTCGAGGCCCTCGCGGGCGGCGACTCGAACTTCCGACCGCCGGTCTCCTCCTCGCCTGGCTCGACCAAGGGTGCTCCGCCCAAGCGCGAACCCGTGGGCACGGCTCCCGATTCACCCGAGGAACCCGCCGGCATGCCCGATGGCCGCAAGCCGGGGACCCGGCGTCCCCCGCCGCCGTCGAATCCCGCGGATGGCGCGGGCGGCGATGCGCCCAAGGATCCTCCGCAGTGAGTGACGCGGCGCGCAGCCCGGCCACCTCGGTGGAGATGCTGCTGCGCGCGGCTTCCGCGGCCTCGCCGCGCGAGCGTTGCGAGGCGTGCGGCTTCGCGTGGCTTGACAAGCCCGTGCCCTGCGACGCCGGCGCCGTGCGACTGGTGCCCGCGGATGCGGCCGTCCGGCTTCGCGTGGTCCCTCTCTCGGTCGACGAGGGTCGGCTCCGCGTGGCCATGGCGGATCCCTTCGACCTGGCCGCCGTGGACGAGACCGCCGCCATGGCCCGGCTTCCCCTGACGCGGGTGGGTGTGGCCCCCGAAGCCTTCGGTGAACTGATGCGCCAGGCCTACGGCGTGACCGCCGCCCGCATGGCCGAGAGCCTGGCCAGCGACGGCGACCTGGCCAGCACCGCCAGCGAGCACAACCTGGATGCCATCGAGGCGGATGACGTGCACCGGATGGCCGAGCAGCCCACGCTGGTCAACCTGGTGAACCTGCTCATCCTGGAAGCCATCCAGAAGCGGACCAGCGACATCCACATCGAGCCCTTCGAGGGCGAGCTGAAGGTGAAGTACCGGGTGGACGGCGTGCTCATCGCGCAGCCGAGCCCCCCCAAGCACCTGCAGCCGGCGATCATCGGGCGCATCAAGATCATGTCGCAGATGAACATCGCCGAGCGGTACGTGCCGCAGGACGGGCACATCTCGCTGCGGTACGAGGGACGCAAGGTGGACATCCGCGTGAGCACCGTGCCCACCATCTACGGCGAGAGCGTGGTGATGCGCATCCTGGACAAGAGCGCCCTGCCCCTGGACCTGCGGAGCCTGGGCATGGCGGAGAAGCACGTGGGCATGATGGACCGTCTCATCGCCAAGCCCCACGGGCTGGTGCTGGTCACCGGCCCCACGGGCAGCGGCAAGACGACCACCCTGTACGCGGCGCTGCACAAGCTCTACGACCCCCGCAAGAAGATCCTGACCATCGAGGACCCGGTGGAGTACGAGCTGGCGGGCATCAACCAGATCCCGGTGAACCCCAAGCGAGGCCTCACCTTCGCCGGCGGCCTTCGCAGCATCCTCCGCCAGGATCCCGACGTGATCCTGGTCGGCGAGATCCGCGACTCCGAGACCGTCGACATCGCCATCCGCAGCGCGCTCACGGGCCACCTGATCCTGAGCACGCTGCACACCAACGACGCGCTGAGCAGCGTGGGTCGACTGGTGGACATGGGCGCCGAGAGCTTCCTGGTGGCCAGCGTGCTCGAGGGCCTGCTGGCCCAGCGCCTGGGCCGCCGCATCTGCCGGGCCTGCGCCCACAAGGTGCCCATGCCCGAGGACCAGCGCGTGCGGATCGCGCCGGCCGAGGTGGAGCGGTTCGGCGGCACGGTCACCGTGGGCCGCGGCTGCGAGGCCTGCGGCGGCAGCGGTTTCCGCGGACGACTGGGCTTCTTCGAGCTGGCCCGCATCAATCCGGCCCTGCGGGCGGCGATCGCCGAGAACCAGAGCGTGCTGGAACTAAGGCAGCTGGTCGACGCCGACTTCCAGACCATGCGCGAGGACGGCATGGCGAAGGCCCAGCGCGGCGAGACCACCATCAGCGAGGTGCTCCGGGCCACGCAGGACGTCGACGAGGGCTGACGCGTGGCGAACTGGAGGTACGAAGGCCTGGATCGCGCGGGAGGCTCCACCTCGGGCACCATCACCGCACCCGATCGGGGCACGGCCATGCGCCTGGTCCAGGCTCGCGGCCTCACGCCGCTGCGGCTGGAGAGCGACGACCTGGAGGCCATGGCGACGCCGCCCGCCGCAAGCGCCGTCCGCCTGCCTCGGTGGACCACCGCCGCGCCGGGACATCCCTCGATCGGGCGGGCCGAACTGGCCTCGCTCATGCGGGAACTGGCCACCGCGGTCGAGGCCGGTCTGCCGCTCATGCAGGCCCTGCGCACCGTGCGGAGGCAGGCGGCCGGCAAGGCCCAGCCCGTGATCCTGGATGCGCTGATCGAGAAGGTGGAGGCCGGTCGACCGCTGCATGAGGCCATGCAGGCCTATGGCGCTCCCTTCGATGACATGGTGGTGGGCATGGCCCGTGCCGCCGATGCCAGCGGACGCATGCCCGAGGTGCTGCACCAGCTCGCCGATCTGCTGGACCGATCCGTGGAGCTTCGACGCGAGCTCATCGGCGCGACCATCTACCCCATGATCGTGGCGTCGCTCATCATGGCCAGCATCGTCCTGCTGGTCACCGTGATCCTGCCGCAGCTCATGGCGCCCATCGCCGGTCAGCCTGGCATGGAACTGCCGTGGCCCACGAAGGTCCTGCTGGGCTTCGCCAACTTCATGAAGACCTGGTGGCTGGTGGTCATCGTGGGCATCGGGGCCGGCGTGGTGGGCAGCCGGCGCTGGCTCTCGAAGCCGGACAACCGGCTGAAATGGGATGGCCTGATGCTCCGCATGCCGCTGCTGGGACCGCTGCTCCGCGACGTGGCGGTGGCCCGCTTCACGCGGACGCTGGGCACGCTGGTGAACGCCGGCCTGCCCATCCTGCAGGCGCTCCGCATCACGCGGGACACCCTGGGCAACACCGTGCTGACGCGGGCGGTGGACGAGGTGCAGGAGAAGGTGACCACCGGACAGGCCCTCGCGGATCCGCTGGAGCGATGCGGCCACTTCCCGCCGCTGCTGATCCAGATCGTGAACATCGGCGAGCGATCGGGACGCCTGGAGACCATGCTGCTCCACGCCGCCACCGCGTTCGACCGGCAGGTGAACAACAGCATCAAGATCTTCACGAAGGCCCTGCCGCCCGTCCTGCTGGTGGTCATGGCCGTGGTGGCCGGCTTCGTGCTGGCCGGGATCCTGCTGCCGCTGCTTCGAATGCAGAGTTCCCTGGGCGGCTGAAGACGTCCACGGCGGGACCCCGCTACGCTATCGGACGCCTCTGGCGGATCCGCGGCGAATTCGCGGCAACCAAGGCATCGAAACCGGCCGAGCGTCGTTCCACGAGCCCGTCCGAACCCCGCATCCGGAGAGACCCATGACCGCCCGTCACCGCCGCCGTCGCCACCGTGGCTTCACCCTGCTCGAGGTCATCATCGCCGTCACCATCGTGGCGCTGCTGGCCACGCTCGTCGCGCCCAACGTGATGCGCTTCCTCGGCATCGCCAAGGAGCGGAAGGCGCAGGCCGACGTGAACAGCCTGGCGCAGCAGGTCCGCCTGTACCTGACCGAGAAGGGCATGACCCGGCCCGGCGACGACTTCGACCTTGAGCTGCTCTGCCAGGGCGACAACCCCATCCTGACCAACGTCAACGCGCTGAACGATCCCTGGGGCCACCGCTACGTGATCATGGTCCCGCCCAGCGTGAACACGGACTTCGACGTGGTCAGCTACGGCGCCGACGGCCAGCCGGGCGGCGAAGGCGAGAACAAGGACATCATCAACGGGGCGCGCTGAGCGCCGGGCGGGTGCATGCGACGCGGCTTCACCCTGCTGGAACTGGTGATCGTCGCCTCGCTGCTGGCCCTGGTGGCGGCCCTGGTGGTGCCGCGACTGGCGGGCATGACGCGGCGCGAGGCCGACGTGGCCGCGGAACGCCTCTCCGAGATCCTGGCCATGTTCGCCTTCCGTGACACCGCCGGTGCGCAGCAGACGGCCATCTGGATGAACCCGGAATCGGGGTGCGTGGAGCTCTGGAACCTGGAGTCGGACCCTGCTCGCCCCTCCGATCCGCCCGTGTGGCGGCCGGACCGGTTCGTGCAGGCCTTCCGGCTTCCGGCGGGCGTGGAACTGACCGAGGTGAGCCGCGACGGCCAGCGGATGGTGGGCGACGAGTGGAAGATCCTCTCGGCACCGGGCGGATCACGGCCCCGCATCGAGATGAGGCTGGTGGCCGAGGGACGCGACGTCACGCTGCTGCTGGAACCCTCCGCCACCGCTCCAGTGCGGTTCGACAACGGCAGCATGCTCGAGGGTGGACGCGTGGCGATCGACCTGGACGAGACCGGACGGGACCGCGAGCCATGGTGATCCGTCGAGGACATCGCAGGGGCTTCGCGCTGCTCGACGCCATCCTGGGCGGCGCCATGCTGGCGCTGGGACTGGCCGGCGTGGTCACCCTCTCGCAGCGGGCGCTGGCCATGCTCCAGCGCGGCGAGCGCGAGGCCATGGCGGCGGCCATGCTGGATGAGCTGCTGGGCCAGGTGGTGACCGAGGGCCCCGGGGCGTTCACCCGCAACCGACAGGCGGCTGGCCGCATGCCGGAACCGTGGCCGGACTGGGAATTCACCGTGGACCTGGAGGCCGGTGGCCTGGGCGATCCCGTGACCGTGACCGCCACGGTGATCGATCCCACGGGCCACCCCTTCCGATGCGCGACGCGCGTGGCCCCCCACGACGATCGTCTGCCCGCACCGGATCGGCAGCCGGTCGAACCGATCGATCGCCGCACGCGCTGGGAGGAGAAGGAGGCGGATCCCCGTGGCTGATCGCGACCGCCGCACCGGCTTCACCATCCTCGAGCTCGTGGTGGCCCTGCTGATCGCGGGCATCATCTCCGCGGCGATCGCCTCCTCGCTCTCGCAACTGGGCCGCGCCCGCGAGGTGGCGCGGCTTCGGATGACCGCGACCCGCCGGGCCAGCGATGCCCTTGAGGCGCTGCGACGGGACATCCAGAGCGCGGTGCGGAGCAGCGATCTCTTCCTGACCCGGTTCCGACTGGCGGGCGAGGTGGTCCGCAGCGAGGGCCGCGAACTGGACCGTGACCAGATGCTGCTCTTCAGCGAGCGACTCAAGCCCACCCGGACCCTGGACTACACCGGCGAGGGGCAGGAGTACGAGACCCAGTACCGCATCGAGAACGATGATGGTGGCTCGGCCCTCTGGCGCCGACGCGATCCGGTGCCCGACGAGTACGAGGCTGCGGGTGGCGTGGCGGAACCGGTGGGCGAGGGCGTGGTCTCGCTTCGTCTGGAGGCCTACGACGGCTTCGAGTGGCGACAGGACTGGGACAGCGACTCGGACGGCCTGCCTCGCGCGGTGCGCGCCACGGTGACGGCCTCGGGAGCGCGGCTGGGCGAATCCTCCTTCGAGGATGCCCGCGCCCTGGTGACCCTGCGCACCGAGATCCCCATCGATCGCGTGGCCACGCCGGACGCACCGGAACCCGAGGAGGAACCCGCGACTGGCACCGATCCCGCCGCGACGGGCGACCCCATGGAGGGCGGCGCCGCGCAGGCGAACCCGGGATCGCTCGTGGGGGG
>RFOC01000270.1 GCA_009926815.1 Planctomycetota bacterium | reverse complement strand
ACTCGCCCGTCCGTACCAGCGAGGGCGGCGGCTGGTCGAACACCATGTAGTTCTGCGTGAACCAGAAGTCGCTGTTCAGCCGGAAGCCGCCATCCGGGCTCTCGCAGCGGTGGAAGTCCTTCAGCCCCTGGATGGCCTCCTCCAGCCAGTCGCCACCGGACTGGTCCGCCGGCGCCAGGCCGGCCTCCGCGGCATCCGGCGTCATCGGCCGGTCCTGCACACCCTTCGTGGAGGCCGTGGCCGCCTCCGCGCTCGTCGGTGCGGGCGGCGGGGCGGGGGCCTGCTGGGCCAGCGCACACAGGATCACGAAGGCGTTCATGCGTTCTCCTTCCAGTCCTCGAGCCGCCATGCGGCCACGGGTTGGTCGAAACCCTTCACCTTCAGCGGCTCCAGCGCCGCCACGGTCCATCCGCGCCCAAGTCGCTCGCGAACCTGCTGGTCCACGTAGACCGCGCCGGCCGGTGCCGCCGAGCAGAGCCTGGCGGCCAGGTTCACGCGATCACCGAGCACCGTGTAGTTCAGGCGCTTCTCGCTGCCCATGCAGCCGGCGACCATGTCGCCATAGGCCACGCCCACGCCGATCTGGATGGGCACGGCATCGATGCGGTTCAGCCGCTCGCGCTCGCGCACCATGTCGAGCGCACAGCGGGCCGCCCGTTCGGCATCATCGGGAGCGCCGCGTGGCGCCCCAAAGACCGCCATGATCAGGTCCCCCACGAACTTGTCCACCACGCCACCGTGGCGGTACACCACCTCGGTCAACGCGGTCATGTGCCGGTTGAGCAGGTCCACCACCTCGTGCGCCGTGCGACTGTTGGTCAGGGGCGTGAAGCCCCGGATGTCGCAGAAGATCACCGCCGCCGGCGTGGTGACGCCGCCCAGGTCCACGCTGCCGCCGATCATCTCCTGGGCAATGCCCGGATCGGCCACCAGGTCCAGCAGGCCCCGGTACTTGTCGCGCAGCGTCAGTCCATGCGTCATGTCGTTGAAGCGCTCGGCCAGCAGGCCCAGCTCGTCGCGCCGAGCCACCGGAAGACGCACCGCGTAGTCGCCCCGGCCCACGCGGGTGGCCGCCTCGCTCAGCGCGGCCACGGGCCTGGCCATGCCCCTGGCGGTGGCCAGCGCCACCACCACGCCGATCACCACGCCCACGGAACCCGCGGCCAACCCCGAGAACAGCAGGCGGCGAACGGCCTGATGCATGGGCACCAGGCTGGCGGCGGTCACCAGGCGCACCGAGGCATCGCCGGCCTCGATGGGGTTGAGCCTGGCGAGCCACGGCTGACCATCCAGTTCCAGCGGACACGCCGTGGCCTGGGCGTCCTGCGCCGCGGCGCTGGTCAGCGAGGAAGCCAGCTCGGCGGGCAGTTGCCCTCCAAAGAGCCTGCCCTGCAGCAGGAGCGCGGAGCGCATCTGGCCTCCACTCTCCGCCTGCACTGCCTGCGGAGACACGAACGGGAAGAACACCGCCAGCGTGCCCAGGCGGGACCCATCCTCCGGATCCTGCACCGCGAAGTACATGGCCTGCAGCGCCACCTCGCCCACGGCGAGGTACGCCAGCCGCTCGTCACCACCTTCGCGTGCGGCGACGGGTTCACGCTGCCAGCGCTGGCCCACGGCCTCGTCGATGTCGGCGTCGTTGCCGCTGGGTTCGATGGGCTTCCCCGAGCGATCCAGGAACAGGTAGCCGGCCGTCGACTTGCCCCCGCCGGCCACCTCCCGCGCACGACGGAAGAACTCCTTCAGGTCGTCGGACGTGCGGTCGTAGAGATCGTCCGCCTGACCCTCGCCGCCCGCCCAGGCGCTCATGGCGGCGAAGACCCGCGGCAACCCCACCAGGCGGCGGCACTGCGCCTGCACGGCCTGCAGTTCCGCGTCTCGGACCGCCACCACGGCACGCGCCTCGGACTGGAAGAGATCCATCAGCGACTGCCGGTAGGCGCCTCGCACCTGCGCCGAACTGGCCAGAAGGCCCAGGGCCGTGGCCACCAGCACCACCGCCAGCATCGCAAGGGAGAGTCGGGTGGCGAACTTCAACGTGGGCTCACGCTGGGGTGGTCCAATCCACGGTGTTGTCACCGGGCTTCAGTTCCACGGTGCGCTCGATGGTCTCCTTGGGACCAAGCCACACCTTGAAGGTGTGCTTGCCCGCGGGCAGGCCCTGGAGCCGGAAGTTGCCCTGCGCGTCGGTGCGGACGAAGTGCGGCGACTCCACCACCACGATGGAGCCTCGCATGTGGTCATGCACCTCGCAGAACAGCGAGACGGTGCCCGGCTTGTCGAACACCACCGCAGGCGGCTCCTCGCCCGGGCGATAGCGGCCCAGGTCGAACTTCTTCGTGCCGCTGTAGCTGAACACGCTGTGATAGATGGGATCCCGGTTCGGGAAGACCACGGGCGTTCCCACCTGCACGGCCAGCACGGCGGGT
>RFOC01000269.1 GCA_009926815.1 Planctomycetota bacterium | reverse complement strand
GGCCGCCAAGGCCATGCAGCGGCTGCACAATCCCTCCGTGACCACGGCCATCTGCTCGCGCCTGATCGACGAGGGCGAGGAGGGCAGCGTCCGCATCGAGCTGGCGATCGCGCTGGGGCAGTACCCGTCGGATGACGCCTTCCAGGCCCTGGCGGCCTCGCTGGATGCCCGCGAACTCGGCGTCAACCTGGCGGCGCTGGACAGCCTGCACCTGATGACCGACCAGGATTTCGGCCTCGATCGCCCGCTCTGGCTGAGCTGGTACGCCAGCACGCGCACGCCCTTCGCGCGGAGGCAGCAGTACCTGTACCCCACCTACTGGCGAGAGAAGGGCTTCTGGGATCACGTGACCTTCTGGGCGCCGCTCTTCCTGGAGCAGCCCGGGGTGCCCGAAGGCATGGAGGAACCCGAGGCGGCCATTCCGAAGGATCCCTTCGGCAACGTGGGCGACGGTCGGGCACCCGAGGCCAAGGGCCCCACGCCGTGATCCACCCCGGACGCCGCACGCCGTGAGCGGCGTGCGCGAGGACGAACGTCGCCAGCCCCTGGTGCATTCGGCGGTCGGACCGGACGACCCGGTCGAACCCCTGATGACCGCCGTCGAGAGCGATGCCGCGCAGGTCGAGGAGGGCGTGATCCGCAGCGGTCGCCTGGCGGGCAAGAGCCTGCGGGCGGCCATCTGGATCCTGGCCGTGCCCGTGCTGCTGCAGCAGCTCATGATCGCCTGCGTGGGGCTGGTGGACAAGATCATCGCGGGCAACCTGCCCGCGTCGATCGTGGTCCCCGCGCTCGATGGCATCGGCGTGGGAACCTACGTGGCCTGGTTCACCGGCATCGCCTTCGCCGGTCTGGGCGTGGGTGGTCAGGCCATCATCGCCCGAGCCATGGGCAGCGGCGACCGGATCGATGCGCACGCGGCCCTCGGGCAGAGCGTGACGCTCGGACTGGCGTGGGGCGCCGTGGTGGGCCTCTGCATGGCGGCGCTGGTGCACCCGCTGGCGGTGGTGTCCGGGCTCTCGGCGGAGGCGGAGGCGCACTGCGGCACCTACGTGCGCACCATCGCCTGGAGCATGCCCTTCTGCGGGCTCATGAACATCGGCACCATGTGCCTGCATGGGGCGGGCGAGACGGCGCGGCCCAGCTGGATCTCGATCGGCGTCAACGTGGTCAACGTGGTGGCCAGCTGGCTGCTCAGTGGCGTGGAACTGCGCGGCGGCGGCGCCTCGCTGGCCCATCCCCTGCCGCTGGATCCCGCCGCGTGGGGCGTGTGGGGCATCGCCGCGGGCACCGCGCTCAGCTACGTGTGCGGCGGACTGGCCACGCTCATGGTCATGCGCCGCGGCGTGAAGGACCTTCGGCTGGAGTGGCGCGACCTGGTGCCGACCTCGGGCATGACCTCGCGCATCACGCGCGTGGGCGTGCCGAACTTCATGGAGGGCATGGCCATGTGGGCCAGCAGCCTGTTCCTGATGGGATTCATCGGCATGATCGCCCGGGGCGAGACCGGCCAGCCACCGCGCGAGGGCCTGGTGGGCGCGCACATGATCACGGTGCAGTGGGAGGCCTTCAGCTTCCTGCCCGGATTCGCCATGGGCATCGCGGCGGGCGCGCTGGCGGGCCAGTACCTGGGCGCCCGAAACCCGCGCATGGCCCGCAAGGCCATCTGGGCCTGCGCCGGGATCGGCATGGCCATCATGGGCCCCATGGGGCTGCTGTTCATGACGCAGGGCCGACTGCTCACCAGCGCCATCAGCGCCGAGCCCGTGCACCTGGAGGAGGTGCCCCGGACGCTCTTCGCCTGCGGCGCCGTGCAGGTGTTCTTCGCGCTGGGCATGACGCTGCGCAACGGACTGCGCGGCGTGGGCGACACGCGGTCCATCCTGCTGATCACCGTGGGCAGCATCTACGGCGTGCGACTGCCCCTGGCCTGGGGCATGGGCGTGTGGATGGATGGCGGCCTGGCGGGACTGTGGTGGGCCCTGAGCATCGAGCTGGTCGTGCGCGGGCTGCTCTTCCTGTGGCGATTCCAGCAGCCCGGCTGGGAGAGGCTGCGGGTCTAGGCACGAACGGAACCGAGCGTCGACCCGGGCGTCGGTGCCTTCTACACTGGCGGAATGCCCGAGACCCGGCCCCAACTGGATGCGTTCGACCGCGGCCTGCTGCAGGCGGTGGTGCACGGGGAGGCGCGGCTGACCCCCGAGCAGTCGCTGCGGCTGCTGGTGGAGATGCCGCTGGCGGAACTGGGCTTCTGGGCCGACCAGCGATGCCGGGCGGTGCATGGCGAGGCGATCCGCACCTACGTGATCGACCGCAACATCAACTACACCAACGTGTGCACGGCCAAGTGCACCTTCTGCGCGTTCCGCCGCGACGAGGGAGACGCCGACGCCTACGTGCTGCCGGTGGACCGCATCCTGCAGAAGATCCAGGA
>RFOC01000268.1 GCA_009926815.1 Planctomycetota bacterium | reverse complement strand
TCAGCAAAAAAGGGCGTGGGCGCTCGGCATGCACCGGGCGACTCACGCCCTTGCTGCTTTTTCCCCCGCGGGTGCGCGATCGCAGGCGTTGTGAGCGGGTTCGTAGCATGACCTCATGCTCATCGCCGACGGAGAAACCCTTGGACCTGTCGCTTCGGCCTGGATCGATTTCCTGGGACATCTTCATCCGGTCGTGCTTCACTTTCCTCTGGCCCTGATCCTGGTGGGTGCCGTGGCGGTCCTCTGGAACTGGCTGCGCGGCGAGGAGGGTGTCGGTGAGTTCGCCTTTCACTGCCTCTGGATCGGCGCAGCCATGGGCGTGGTCGCCTCGGTCAGCGGCTGGTTCTTCGCCGAGCATGAAGCCGGCGAGGAGGGCCTGGAACTTCATCGCTGGTTCGCCATCGCCGCCACGGGCGCCTCGGTGCTTGTGGCGGGTCTGGCCACCCTGGCTCGGACCGATGAGCGGCCCGGATGGGTTGCGGTCACCCGGCTCGGTGCCCTGTTGACCGCGGGCCTGATGGCCTTCGCGGGACATCTGGGTGGCAACATGGTCTGGGGCGAGGATGCGGTCACCAAGCCGCTGTGGGCCGCCATCCAGGCTTCATGGCGAAGCAGTGGAGCCTCGGATTCGCCGGCGCCGGCTCAGCCAGCGAAGCCGGTCGAGGCACCCAAGCCCGCGGCTCCGGCGCCGCCACCCGCGAAGTCCGCGGAACCCGCGAAGCCTGAACCCAAGCCTGCGGCTCCGGCGCCGCCACCCGCGAAGCCCGCGGAACCCGCGAAGCCTGAACCCAAGCCTGCGGCTCCGGCGCCGCCACCTGCGAAGCTCGCGGAACCCGCGAAGCCTGAACCCAAGCCTGCGGCTCCGGCGCCGCCACCCGCGAAGCCCGCGGAACCCGCCACGCCCAAGGCACAGCGTGAGGTCATGCCGGGAGCCGTGGCCGAGGATGTGCCGCCTCCGGTTCCGCCCAAGGAGGCCGTGAGTTTCAAGAAGCACCTGATGCCGCTGCTCAAGGAGCGGTGCTTCGAGTGCCACAGCGGCGAGAAGCCCAAGGACGGCATCGGATTCGATCACATGGATGAATTGATCAAGACGGAGGGCAAGAAGGCCGTGGTTCTCAAGGGCGACCCCGCCAGGAGCACCATCTTCACCACCGTCATGCGGGCGGACTCGCACAAGAAGCGCATGCCGCCGCCCAAGAGCGGATCGCGGCTGACGCCCGAGCAGGCCGGCCTGATCCAGGCCTGGATCAAGGAAGGCGCGAAGCTGGACAACTGATCGCGTTCAGGCCGTCGCCCCGGTGCGCGGCCGGATGCAGAGCATGAGGGCCGCGGCCAGCAGGGCGATGGCCGCGAAGGTGGTGAAGATGCCGTTGAGCGGCACCTGCGCATCGCGCAGCCTGCCGAAGCCCCAGTCCGCGAGCCCGCCGCAACTGATGCTCACCAGGTTCATCAGGCCATAGCCGGTGGCGCGAAGCTGCGGTCGGGCCACCTGGCACAGGATGGGCATGTTGTTGCAGTCGAAGAAGCCCCAGCCCAGCCCGAAGAGAAGCAGGAATCCCACGGCCACGCCCAGCGTCGGCGCGTTGCCCACGCCCAGGAGCGCTGGCGCGAGCAGCGTGATCCCGATGGCGCTCGTGAAGATGCGGCCTCGCGCATGCCGACGGTGCCAGGCGTCGGCCAGCCAGCCTCCCAGCACCACGCCAACCAGCGCGGCCAGGCTCCACCACACCGACGCGGACACCCCGGCCTGTCCCTGTCCGATGGCGAAGCGTTCCCGCAGGATGGCGGGCAGCCAGTCGCGGATGACCCACGCAGGCAACGCGGGCAGCGTGAAGCACGTCACCAGGAGCAGGAAGGGCACGCAGCCGAGCAGCTCACGAAGCGACGCGAGGACCGAGGGTGGACGCTCCTGCGCCGCGGGTGCCGCGGACATGGGTGGCGGTGGCAGCAGCCAGGCCAGCGGAAGCGCGTAGGCCAGTCCCGCCAGGCCCGCGGCATGGAAGGCCCATCGCCAGCCCAGGTGTGGTGCGTCCGCGGCGTAGCCCCCGAAGCCACCGAGCATGGTGCCGGCCACGATGGCCATCTGGTGCACGCCGACCGCCCGCGATCGCGTGGCGCCGGTGTGGTGATCGGTGATCAAGGCGAGTGCCGCGGGAATGTAGAAGGCCTCGCTCACCCCCATGAGCGTTCGGGTCCAGAGCAGTTCCCCGTAGGTGGTGGCGGAACCCGTGAACCACGTGACCGCGCTCCATGCCGCCAGACTGCCCACGATGGTGCGGCGACGCCCGAACCGATCGGCCACCCAGCCGCCCAGCGGGCTCAGGAAGGCGTACACCCACTTGAACTGCCCCAGCATGAGCCCCCAGTTGGCCTCGCTGCCCACGTCGGTGATCTCGCCCATCACCGAGAACTTCATCGAGGCCAGCATCTGCC
>RFOC01000267.1 GCA_009926815.1 Planctomycetota bacterium | reverse complement strand
GGACACGATGTCCGCGGCGTTGTTGGACTTGATGTAGACGTCCATGACCGAGTAGGTCTTGGCGCCGTCCACGACGAGGTAGCTGTCACCAAACAGGGCGTTGCCCGTGATGGTGGCCAGGGCCGAGGAGGCCATGCCCGCGGCGACAGCCGAGGCCAGCAGAGTGGATTGACGCATGGGGGAACCTTTCGCGAATGACTTGAGGGAAGCGGACGCCCTCGAACCCACACAGGTCCGCAGGCCAGGCTGGTCGATTCAAGACATGTCTTGGGGAACTCGATCCACGAACCTGTTGGGGCCACACTGCACCTTCGGCGGCAGCCCTTGTCACGAACCAACGACACACCGACACAGACCAGGCAGGATCGGTGGACCGATCCATCGGACTTCCGGCATCACCGAGGATCACCGGAGGAACCTCAAACTCCAGATCGCTGCACACAGGCGAGCGACTTGGGAATGACGACCTGAAACTGCACGTTTCAGGGACGAAAGCGGACCGACACTGGTGTTTGGGAACCCCTTTTGCCAACTCGACCGATTCGGATCCTGACCGACAGGGAGGCGCGTCCTCCGAATCCAGAGACGCTGCTGTAACATGCTGCGAACAAAGGACTTGTCAAGAAGTTTCTGCCGTTTGGCGGCCAATTGAGCCGCATCGGATTGCCCAGATTGATCGCCTGCCGGCAAGCCAGCATTTCTATTCTTGATCGAATCGGATGTCTCCCCCTCCTGACGATGAACGCGCTCAGCACCTGGCCGAGAAGGCCCGGGAGCACTTCCACCGGGGCCGCCTGAAGGACGCCGAGGCGTGCCTGCGCGAGGCCATCGAGCTGGAGCCCGAGCAGGGCGCTTGGCGCATGCACCTGGGCATCACGCTGCAGGCCCTGGGCCGGACCGACGAGGCGCTGCGGTGCTTCGAACTCGCCTCGCGCCGCTCGCCTGACCAGCCCGAACCCCGCCTGGCCGCCGCCGTGGCCGCGGCATCGCTCGAGCGATGGGCGCTCGCGCTCAAGTGGGCCGAGGACGCGTGCCGCTGCAAGCCCGACCTGGATGGAGCGTGGGCGTGCCGCATCGAGTCGCTCCGGCGGCTTGGCCGCCGCGAGGACGCGAGCCTGGCCTTCTACATGTCACAGCAGCAGGTCGAGCATGGTCCCGCCTCGCTGCAGGCCATGGCCGAGGTGCTGCTGGAGGAGGGCAAGGCCGATCGCGCCGCCTGGTGCCTTCGCGAGGCCCTCCGCCTGGAACCTGCGCTGGCTCGCGCGCGCATCCGGCTGGCGCAGCTGGCCGCCGACAGCGGCCAGTCCCATCGTGCCATCGAGCTGCTGACCGAGGAGGTGCGGAAGCATCCCGGCGATGTCACCGCCTGGCTCGCCTTCGGGGACCTGCTGGTCCGCCTCCGCCGCGCGCCTGAGGCCGCCGAGAAGTACCGCCGCGCCATCGAGCTGGATCCCGACAGCGCCGCCGCGCGAGGCCGGCTGGGCGCGCTGGCCCTGGCGGCCCGAAGGCTGGACGAGGCCTGCGCGGAACTGGAGATGGCCGTCCGGCTGGACGAGCGGAATCCGGGCCCTCGGCTCGAACTGGCCCACGCCCGCCTGGAGCGAGGCGAGATCGCCGAGGCCGCGCGGCTGCTGGAGGTGCACGCCGAGCGCACGCCTCCCGAGCAGGATGACCGCCTGCAGAACCCGCAGGCCACGGCCTCGCTGGGCGAACTCATGCTCCGTGCCGGTCGCCCGGCGCTGGCGGCCCGGACCCTCTCGGCCTCGCTGCGATTCCCGGCGTGCGCCCGCGACGCGGTGGTGCTGCGCAAGCTTGCCCTCTCGCGCTACCGGGCAGGCGACCTGCCCGCGGGCGACGAGGCCAGCCGCCGACTGCATCGACTGCACCCGACCGACCGCGCGGCGGCCTACAACCTGGCCCTCTCGTCACTGCAACGCGATCATCTGGACGAGGCCGCCACGTGGATCCGGACCGGCCTCGGCACCCACCGTGGCGACGGCGGCTTCCGTCGCCTCTGGATCAGGCTCTGGCTGCGGCGCGCAGCGAACCTGTTCCGGCGGGATCGCCGGCGTGCAGCCCGTTCGGACTGAGCCCGCTCAGTTGGCGGCGTTGGTGAAGGGCAGCAGGGCCATGTGACGGGCCCGCTTGATGGCCGAGGCCAGCGTCTTCTGCTCGCTGGAGGAGAGCTGGAGTCGCTTGCGGCCAAGAATCTTGCCGTTGCCGGTCATCATGCGGCGGAGCTCGTCGACGTTCTTGTAGTCGATGGGGCCCTTCATGGTGCGGCGTTCGGCTGGAGAGGTGAACTGGGTCATGGGAGTGGCGTCCTGGATCTCGGGTTCGAGAGCCCCCGACGGCCGGGGGCGACGAGCCGAGTAGTGTAGCCGAAGCCCGCCCTGTCCCCAACCGCCCCGTTTCCTCCATGCCGCTCATCCTCTCCGACCTGCATCTGGGCCTCTCGCCC
>RFOC01000266.1 GCA_009926815.1 Planctomycetota bacterium | reverse complement strand
GTGGGTCAAGGTGCACAAGCTGGGTGACTATGCCTACTTCAACCACGCGGCGCACGTGAACCGGGGCGTGGGTTGCGTGGAGTGCCATGGCCGCGTCGACCAGATGGAGGAGGTGTACCGCGTGGCGCCGCTCAGCATGGGCTGGTGCCTGGAGTGCCACCGCCAGCCCGTCGACCGCGTGCGGCCCGTGAGCGAGATCACCAACCTGGGTTGGGACCAGCGGAAGGAGATGACGCGTGAACAGCGCGAGCAGCTCCTGAAGAACTTCAACATCCATCCAAGCGAGAACTGCTCCACATGCCATCGCTGAACGGCTCCGATCGATCCATTCCGCTTCCCGTGGCCCAGGACCAGGCCGGCGGCTGTGGCTGCAGCGGCGGCGAGCCGAAGCGCACGGTCGACGCCCGCAAGGGCGTGGCCTGGTGGCGGTCGCTCGGCGAGCGCGAGCAGGACGCGCAGGCGCTGGCCTTCGCGCATCGCGAGTTTCCCGCCGCCGCGGACACGCTGGAGGGCGAGGACCGCCGGACCTTCATGAAGATCATGGGCGCGGGTTTCGCGCTGGCGGGCCTGGGCCTGGCGGGCTGCCGTCGCTGGCCCGAGAGCCAGATCGTGCCCAACGCCAGCCAGCCGGCCAACCGCACGCCGGGCGTGCCGGTGACCTACGCCACGGCCTGCGAACTGCGCGGCGTCGGCTTCGGACTGATCGCCACCAGCTACGACGGCCGACCCATCAAGCTCGATGGCAATCCCGATCACCCGTTCTGGGGCGGCGGAAGCCTGCCGTGGATGCAGGCGCAGGTGCTGGGCCTGTACGACCCCGAGCGCAGCCGCCAGGTGTTCCGGAGCGGCAAGGCATCCAGCATGGCGGAGTTCGACGCGTGGATCGCCGATCGCGCGAAGGCGCTGGCCGCGAAGCAGGGCGAGGGTCTGGCGATCCTCATGGCCGATTCGTCCAGCCCGTCGGTGCGTGACATGCTTCGTCGCGTTCGAGCGGCGTTCCCCAAGGCGACCGTGACGGCGTGGGAGGCACTCGCCGGCACCTCGTCGCTGCAGGGAACGGCGATCGCGTTCGGCGAGCCCATGCGGGTGCTGCCGCAGGTGGACAAGGCCCAGATCATCGTCTCGATGGACTGGGACATGCTGGGCACGGATCCCGTGGCGCTGCGGTCCACGCGTGACTGGGCGGCCAACCGTCGGCTCTCGGCGCAGGATCCGTCCAGGCAGGAGCAGAACAGGCTCTACGCGTTCGAGCCGCACCTCACCGTCACGGGCATGGCCGCCGACAGTCGCGTGGCCGTGCGGCGCGGCGACATGCCGGTGCTCGCCGCCATGCTCGCCAAGGCGCTTGGCGTGGGCGGCGATGGAACGCTGACCGCGGCGATCGACCGGCTGGCGGGCTCGCCGGCGGCCAAGGGCCTGCTGGATGAGCACGCCCAGGAGATCTTCGACCAGATGGTCAAGGACCTGCGCGGCGCGAAGGGCGCCTCGCTGGTGCGCTGCGGCACCGCCCAGCCCGCCGAGATGCACGCGCTGGTGGCTGCCATCAACGCCGCGCTCGGTGCCAACGGCAGCACCGTGGCGCTCTCGCCGGCCGGTGACATGGGCACCAGCCTGGCCATTCTGACGAAGTCGATGGCGGCGGGCACGGTGGACACGCTGCTGGTGCTGGGAGCGAACCCGTGCTACGACGCGCCAGCCGACCTGGATTTCGCCAAGGCCATGGCCAAGGTGCCCCACGTGGCCCGCCTGGCTTTCCATCGCGACGAGACCAGCGTGGATGCGGCCTGCACCTTCCACGTGCCACAGGCGCATTTCCTGGAGTGCTGGGGCGACGTGGCCGCGCCGGATGGCACCAAGTCCATCCAGCAGCCGCTCATCCAGCCCCTCATCGATCCCGCACAGGGCGGCCTGAGCGCCATCGAGGTGCTCGCCCGCCTGCTCGGCGGCAGCGAGCCAAGGGACGGCTACACGATCGTGCGTCGCACCATGATGGAATCCAGCGGGCTCTCGGGCGCCGCGTTCGAGACCGCGTGGCGAGGCTGGCTCGATCAGGGCGTGGCCTCGGTCGGCACGCCGGTGCGAGCTCCCGCATCCGTGCGGACCGGCGAGGTGGGCAAGGCCGTCGAGGCGCTGGCCGCCGCGCAGCCGGCCTCGCGTGACGCGGGCCTGGAGCTCTGCTTCATTCCCGACAGCCGCGTGCTCGACGGACGCTTCGCCAACATCGGCTGGATGCAGGAACTGCCCGATCCGGTGACCAAGATCACCTGGGACAACGCGCTGCTGCTGTCGCCCGCCACCGCGGTCCGGCTGAGCGTGAGGCAGGGCAGCGTGGTGAAGGTGACGGCGGGCGGCCGCGCCATGGAGGCCGCCGTCTTCCCCGTGCCGGGCATGGCCGACGACACCGTGGCGATCGCGCTTGGTGGCGGTCGCGGCCCCTCGGCGGGAACCATCGCCCAGGACGCGGGTTTCAACGCCTACCCCATGCGGACC
>RFOC01000265.1 GCA_009926815.1 Planctomycetota bacterium | reverse complement strand
GGGCTGCGCGGCGGATCTGGACCGCGATGGCGAGGTCACGGCGGGGGACCTGGCCGTGCTGCTGCTTGCCTTCGGGGATGCGTGCCAGAGTTGACCTGCGACCTTCGGTTCCATCCGCGCCGGAGCAGGCGGGCCCGGATTTCACGGCTGACGATTCCGGATGTGGCCACACTTGTTCCTTGCACGATCTTCGCAGTGCTTCGCCTATGCTCGCCCGGCCATGTCCGGAGCCAACGGCCCCATGCATGCCCGCCGACCCCGGGTTCTCTTCCTGTGCACCGGCAACGCTTGTCGAAGCCAGATGGCCGAGGGCTGGGCTCGCACGCTGCATGGAGCCTTGATCGAGGCGCATTCGGCGGGAACCCAGCCGCATGACCGTCGGGTGCGCGACGAGATCCGGGCGTTCATCGCGGGATTGCCGAAACGGCTCGATCAGGCCGCGTGCGAGGGGCGGGGCGGCGCGGAGGGCAGGGCGTGAGCGCGTTCGACCCTGGCTGCGAACCGTGCGCGGATCGCGCCGACCGCCTCGGCTTCCTGGACCGCCATCTCACGCTCTGGATCTTCCTGGCGATGGCCCTCGGCGTGACGCTTGGCCGTCTGGTGCCCGGCATTCGCGATGCCGCCGAGGCCGTGACCGTGGGCACCACCAACATCCCGATCGCGATCGGACTGGTGCTGATGATGTTCCCGCCGCTCGCCAAGGTGCGCTACGAGGAGTTGCCGCGCATCTTCCGCGACTGGAAGGTGCTCACGCTGTCGCTGGTGCAGAACTGGGTCGTGGGGCCCGTGCTCATGTTCGCGCTGGCGGCGGTCTTCCTGCCGGATCATCCCGACTACATGCTGGGCCTGATCATGGTCGGGCTTGCAAGGTGCATCGCCATGGTGCTGGTGTGGAACGACCTGGCGAAGGGCAGCGCCGAGTACGCCGCCGGACTGGTGGCCTTCAACAGCATCTTTCAGGTGCTGTTCTTCGGGGTGTACGCCTGGGTGTTCATGACCTGGCTGCCACCGCTGGTGGGCCTGAAGGGCGCGGTGGTGCAGGTGGGGGCGGGAGAGATCTTCGCCAGCGTGGCGATCTACCTGGGCATTCCGTTCGCGGCCGGCGCCATCGTGCGCGCCGTGCTGCGCCGCCTGAAGGGGGATGCCTGGTACACGCGGCGATTCCTGCCGCGCATCGGACCGATCACGCTGTTCGCCTTGCTGTTCACGATCGTGGTCATGTTCAGCCTGCAGGGGGATCGCATCGTGGGCGCACCGATCGACCTGCTCCGCATCGCGCTGCCGCTGGTGCTGTACTTCGTGGCGATGTTCTTCGTGTCGTTCGCGCTGGCGCGGCGCGTGGGCGCCGACCGCGAGCGCGCGGTCACGCTGGCCTTCACCGCCAGCGGCAACAACTTCGAGCTGGCGATCGCGGTGGCCATCTCGGTGTTCGGCATCGCCTCGGGACAGGCCTTCGCCACCGTGGTGGGACCGCTGGTCGAGGTTCCGGTGCTTGTGCTGCTGGTGCGTGCGGCGCTGCGGATGGGGCGGGGCTCGAGCGGGGCTTGAGGTGCGGCGGAGCGCGCTGCGTTGGGCGCCCGGTTCGTCAACCCGCCTTCGAGCTCTTCCAGCCGGGCAGCCTGCTGGCCTGCCTTACCCACCGCGTGAACTGGACCTCGTCAAGCGGCTCGTCTTCATGGATGTGCAGGTACCGCGTGTTCGGGTCCTTCGATTCGCCGGCCGGGGGCGGCCTCAGGCTGGAGCCCTTGAAGAAGGCCACCTTGATGAACTTCGAGAAGCAGTGGATGCCCAGGAACCAGCCGCGGCCCCGCACGCCGTAGAGCGGGGAGTTCCACTTGACGGCCTTCTGGACGGTCGGCACGGTCCGGGTGATCAGGCGGTCGATCGAGCGGCCGACGTCGCGCTTCCAGCCGGGCATGGCCGCGATGTAGGCCTGCACCGGCGACTCGCCCTCCGCCCTGGCGATCTGCGGATTGCCGCCCGAGAGAAGGCGGGGTGATGGGCGTGCGCTGCTGCCGGTCTTGCGCCTTGGCGAGGGCATGGACTTGGCGAGGGTAGCGATCATGGCGGCTAGCCTGACTGCGTGAGCCAGACTTCCAGTCTTACCCCCGCCCAGCGTCGCCTTCGGGACATGTGGGAGGAGCACATGAGGCACGAGTTCGCCACGAAGAGCGTGGCGGACACCATGGCCACCATGGTCGAGCCGGCCCACGTGAACCACGTGCCCACCATGACCGGCGGCACGGGCATGCCGGCCATCGCCCGCTTCTACGAGCGTCACTTCATTCCAAGGATGCCGCCCGACACCACGACCACGCCCGTGTCGCGCACCATCGGCGAGGACCGCATCGTGGATGAGCTCATCTTCTCCTTCACCCACACCGTGGAGATGGACTGGATGCTGCCGGGCGTGAAGCCCACGGGTCGCCGCGTGGAGGTGCCTTTGGTGGCCATCATCGGCTTCAAGGACGGCAAGGTGCAGACCGAGCACATCTACTGGGA
>RFOC01000264.1 GCA_009926815.1 Planctomycetota bacterium | reverse complement strand
CGAAGACCCCCATGGCCAAGCTTTTCTACACCCTTTCGGAAGCCGCCGAACGCCTTGGCAAGACCGGCGACGAGGTGACGGCCCTGGTCGAACAGGGCAAGCTTCGCGAGTTCCGCGACGAGCACAACAACCTCAAGCTCAAGGCCGAGGAGGTCAATCTCCTGGCCGGCGATTCCGCGGGAAGTTTCGAGCTGGATCTCTCCACCACGGCCCCGGCCGAGAGCGACAGTTTCGAACTGGACCTCTCGGAATCCGGCCTGGCCGAGCCCGCGGCCCGTTCCGCCTCGAGCAGCCCGATCGGCCTGGATGCCATGGCCACGGAGGGCGTCGCGGACGACTTGCAGCTGGACCTGGGGGATTCGGGCAGCGCCGGCTCCCCGCCGGCCGCCGCGGCGCCCGCGGCGCCCGAGGCCGAGGAGATGACCTTCGAGCTGGATCTCTCCGGAAGCGCCGCCGCCGTGCCCACGCCGCCGGCCGCCGCATCGCAGTCCGCCATGGCCGCTCCCGCGGGCACCCATGACGATCTCACGCTGGAACTGGATCTGGGCGACTCCGCCCCGGCCTCTTCCGCCAAGGCCGGTGCCAGTGACGAGCTCACGCTCGAACTCGATCTCGATGCCTCCGCGGCGCCTGCCGCTCCGGCCAAGGGAAGCGACATGCTCGACAGCATGGGCAGTGTCGCCGCGGCCAGTGCGGCCAGTGGCCTCGGTGCCTCGGCTGGCGGGTCGGCCGTGGACAGCCGCATGGGCAGCGCCGCCGGCTCGGCCATCGGCGACCGCGTGAACCTGGAGGGCGAGGGCTCGGGCAGCGGCCTGATGGACCTCACCAGCGACAGCGAGAGCAGCAGCATTGGCGCGGCCCTCATGGACGAGGCCTTCTCGTCGGATGAAGGCGCGGAATTGCCCGCCAACGCCAGCGGCATCTTCGGTGGCGAGGGCGGCGGAGCCGAGGGCGGCGCCGAAGCCTCAGCGGTCGCCGCGGGCGCAGCGGCCGCAGCCGTGGCGGTCGCCGCAGCCGGCAAGAGCTCGCGAGCACCCATCTTCACCTCGGCGCCCACCTCGGTTCGCGAGGCCTACGACGGCCCGTGGAGCGGCCTGGGCGTGGGCCTGCTGCTTCCCTGCTTCCTCGGCCTGCTCGCGGCGGCCGCGGTCATGACCCTGCGTGTCATGGGCGCTCCCGCCGAGTGGGCCGTGATGTTCGCCAAGGACTGGATGATGTGGGGCGGTGCCCTGGCGGGCGCCGTGCTGGTCTGCGGCGGCATCGGCTTCTTCGTGGGCAAGGCCACGGAGTGAGTCCGGCGGACGCGCCATGCTGAACAGACATGGAGCGGATCAGTGGCTGCCGGCGACCCTGGTCGCGGTGCCCGTGATGGTGGCCTGCGCCTGGCTGGCCGGCGGCGGCGAATCGGGATGGTGGTTGCCCTTCGCCATCACCCTGCTGGCCTGGGCAGGCTTCTGCGCCTTCTTCCGGGACCCTCCCCGAAGCCCGGATCCTGGCGACCCGCGGGCCTGGCTGAGTCCCGCCGATGGACGCGTCAGCGGCGTGGAGCGGCATGCCTCGCACCCCGCCACGGATGGACCGGCGCTGGTGATCCGGATCTTCCTCAGCGTCCTGGACGTGCACGTGAACCGCGTGCCCTGGGATGGCGAGGTGGTCCTTCGCGAGCATCGGCCCGGCCAGTATCTGGATGCCCGAGCGGCGGAGGGCGCCCGCGTGAACGAGAGCCTGCTGGTCGGACTCCGGACCACCCGGGGCGTCCGCTGGGGCGTGCGACTGGTCGCCGGCGCCATCGCGAGGCGCATCGTGTGCACCGCCAGGGTGGGCGATCGGGTGCATCGCGGCGCCCGGATGGGTCTGATCAAGTTCGGATCCACCACGGAACTCATCGTTCCGGATGCGCTTGGCGTGCCGCTGGTCCGCGTGGGCGATCGTGTGATCGGCGGCGTGACGCCGCTGGTGCGTTCAGAAGATCAGGTCGTCTGAGGGCGGATCCTCGGGCTCCTCCGCCGCGGGCGGGGGCCACGCTGGCTGCGCCCGAAGGTGCACCCGTTCCACGCGCGCCAGATGCGCGCCCAGCAGCGTGCGCACCGAATCCAGCGCCGTCTGAGCGGGCACGGGTCGTGGCTCGCGACCGCCCAGGATGAGAATGGCGGCATGACAGCGACCATCGCTTCGGCAGGGCGCCAGCATGGCCCAGCGACCACCAAGCTCGTGCGCATCCTCGGGCGAACCCCAGGTGGTCGCATCCTGGGTGTCCAGGATCCCTCCCACCACCACGCGATCCGGCAGCAGCGACCGCTCCACGCGGGCCATCAGTCGGACCACGGCGTCCGCCTGCGGACCGGCGCCGCCGCTGCAGGCCGCCAGGCCGAACTGCGTGCCGGACCCGGCCAGCCAGATCGCCACCACGGCGTCCGGAAGGCATCGCGTGATGAAGTCCGCCGTCTCCCGCGACGCGGTCAGGGGATCCAGTTCGCGCCCGATCGCCTTGCGAAGCGCATC
>RFOC01000263.1 GCA_009926815.1 Planctomycetota bacterium | reverse complement strand
CTGGAGCGTGCGGCTGTCGATGACGACGGCGGTGGGCTGCTCTTGGCGGCCAGCCGAGACTCTCAGAATATCCCGCAGGTCATGAACCATGTCCTCGAAGACGCCGGCCTTGATCAACCGCTGCACCTGCTGGTAGTCGGCGGCCCATGGCGCCAGGTCGTTGGGGATCATGCGCCAGGGAGCGCCGGAACGCACGATCCACCGGAGCGCGTTGTAGATCTCGCGGAGGTCCTGGTCACGCTGCGGTGCATCCTCGCGGATCAGTGCGAGGTAGGGCGCGACGAACTCCCACTCGTCATCCTTGACGTCGGTCGGATAGGGCTTCCTTGCCATGCCCTGCCATCGGCAGGGCATGGCAAGAGTGCATAACACGCTCTACCCGAGCGGATTCCCGAAGGCCCGGTAACGTTTACGGAAGGGGCATTGCAAGCGGGTCGGGGCTCCGACCCGCTTGGGTTGGCGACCTGCCGCGGTGCTGGCACGGGTGGAACTGAATTTGGCTTTGATGCCAACCGCTGTTTGAGCAGCGATGGATTCGCCCATCTCGATTGAGGTCTGCGTGTGGCAGCGGCATCACCCACCTGCGGTTTCGGGGCACACGGAGCCGCCGATGGACCCGCTCGGCATGGTGGCCGATCTTTACGCTTTGGTGATCCGAATCGGTTGAGCCAGGATCCAATTTCGGGCGTTACACGCATCCGTCCGCGGTCGGAACACGGATTCTGCGGAGAAGAATCGTTCCTCCGCATCGGTAGAGCAGGTGCGGGCGATCGCTCTGGAGGTTGTGTCATGTCGAACGCGATCGTACTTGCGGCGGGTTCCTGGCTCTCCGCATTGCTGGCCGCTCCGTCGCCCGAGTCAGTTTCGATTCCCACCATCGAGATCGGTCTTGCTGGAAACTCCGCGGATCCCGTCACGGCCTTCGGCCGGGTCGATTACTCCTATCGGATTGGTCGGTATGAGACGACGACATCGCAGTATGCGGCGTTCCTCAACTCGGTGGCAACGTCCGATCCGTACCAGCTCTACAACCCTTCGATGGCCTCCGAGCACTGCGGCATCGCGCGTCTCGGGGAGAGCGGGAGTTATTCGTATCAGGTGGCTGCTGGGCGGGAGAACAATCCGGTCGTGTATGTCAACTTCTGGGATGCATGCCGATTCGCGAATTGGATGCACAACGGTCAGTTGCGTGGCACGGCAGGCACCGACAGCACTGAGCACGGGGCCTACGAACTTGGGGGCATCACGGAGCCCGATGAGCTCGGCATCGAGCGAAGCCGGGGAGCGATTTGGGCGATCGCGAGCGAGAACGAGTGGTACAAGGCTGCCTACCACCAGCCGGCGGCGTACGGAGGCGACGCGGATGGCTGGTGGCGCTTTGGCACTTCTTCAAATGTCCTGCTCTCGGCCGATGCAAACGTCCTCAACAGATACGGCCACGTTTTGCCCGTGGGATCGTTCGCGGCGAACTTCTTCGGGGGCTTCGACTTCACCGGAAACGTGATCGAGTGGACGGACACGCTCGTCGACGGTCCGGGTGGTCTCTACCGGCCGACGAGAGGTGGATCTTTCAGCACCTCTCAGGTGCAGTACCTCCAGTCCGATACCCGGGTCGCATTCTTCCCATCCTTCGAGGGACCTGGGCAGGGCTTTCGAATGGTGCTGATCCCCGGGCCAGCGAGCATGGTGGCGATGGGGCTTGGTGCACTGGTTCGACGACGTCGGCAGTGGTGACGGCTCACGGTCCCGCCTTCGCCGCCAGCGCCTTCGCCGCGGCGATCGCCTCGGCCACCTTGGTCACGTCCTTGCCGCCAGCCTGCGCCATGTCGGGCTTGCCGCCGCCGCTGCCACCGCACGCCTGCGCTGCGGCCTTCACCCAGTCGCCGGCCTTCAGGCCCTTGGCGATGAGCGACGGCGGCACGCGTGCGGCGATGGCGACCTTGCCTGCAGCCGCGTCGGGGCTGACCAGCAGCACCGCCATCTCGGGGTTCTTCGCCTTCGCCACGTCCATCGCCGCGAGCAGGGCGGGGGCGTCGGCGTTGTCGATCTGGGCCACCATCGCGTGGCCGGAGGAGGAAGCGAGCAGCGTGTGCATGGACGCGACGGCCGCCTCGCGGCCGGCAGCCTCGCCCTGACGGCGTGCGGCCTTCGCCTTCTCCCGGAGGGCCTCCAGCGGAGCCTGCAGCGCGTGCCTCTCGCTGGCGGGAAGCGTGAGCTCGTCGCAGAGCTTGCCGATGGCCGAGGTCTCGTCGACCAGTTCCTGGCCCTCGAGCCGCTCCGCCGCCGCGATGCGGTCGCGCAGGCCCTTGGCCGCCGTGAACGCCGCCTCGGCGGGCACGCCCGCCAGCGCCATCATGCGGCGCACGCCCGCGCTCAGCGCACCTTCGCTCACGATGGCGAAGCGCTTGGCCTCGCCCGAGCTGGTCAGGTGCGTGCCGCCGCAAAACTCCACGCTGCACTGGCGCCACTTCGCGTTGGCGGGGTCGGCCAGCAGTTCGTTCACCGTGGCGCCGATGC
>RFOC01000262.1 GCA_009926815.1 Planctomycetota bacterium | reverse complement strand
AGCGTATCCGCGGGGTACCTTCCCCGCATGAGCCAGGCTCGCGTCGAGCGACGGGCGGCATGGGTGGCGGTGATCGTGGCCATCACGCTCATGGCGGTGAAGCTGGTGGCCTACGCCCTGACCGGCAGCACCGCGGTGTTCGGTGACGCCATGGAGAGCCTGGTGAACGTGGTGGCGGCGCTGCTGGCCGTCTGGAGCGTGTGGATGGCCCACAGGCCCGCCGATCGAACGCATCCGTACGGTCACGGCAAGGCCGAATTCGTCTCCGCCGCCGTCGAGGGCGGACTCATCCTCGCGGCCGCGGGGGCGGTGGTCTTCAAGTGCCTGCACGAGTTCCGCTCGCCGGCGGATCCCATCGAGCGCGTGGATCTTGGCATGGCGCTTCTCGGAGGGACCGTGGTCGTGAACGGCATCGTGGGCACCTGGCTGCTCCGGACGGGAAGGCGAGGCGGAAGCGCAGCGCTCGAGGCCGACGGCACGCACCTGCTCGCGGATGCCTGGACCAGCGGCGCCGCGATCCTGAGCCTGGTGCTGGTGCGCAACACCGGCATGGCGTGGATCGATCCCGCGATCGCCATGGCCATGGCGGCATGGCTGGTCTGGAACGGCTGGATCGTGGTGCGTCACGCCCTGGGTGACCTGATGGATGAGCAGGATCAGGGCGATCGATCACGCGTGGAGGCGATCCTTCAGCGGCACCGCGAGGGCCAGGCCCCGGCCATCTGCGGATTCAGCCAGGTGAGGAGCCGTCACAGCGGTCGGGAGCACCGAATCGACTTCCACGTGCAGCTTCCGTCGGCCACCGACCTGCACACGGCGCACGAGGTCGCCTCCGAACTCGAGCGTGAGGTGGCCCGGGCGCTCTCCGGCACGGCGATGGCGCACGTGGAGCCGTGCGCGGATCCCGCGTGCACCCGCTGCCAGGGGATCTCGGTGCCCGCGGTCGTTCGCTAGATTCCCTGCATGGCTCCGCGCATCCGTCGACCTCCGGCGACCGACTCGTGGGGCGGCGCACCCCTGGACATCGACCGCCTTCGCCGACTGTGGAAGCCGCGCCGCGACGCGTACGCACGGGCCCTGCTCTACGAACCGGTGCGCATTCGCATCCATCGGGCCCTCACGTGGCTCGAGCACGCCGAGCGGTGCGATCCGTCGCGAGACCTGGATGCCCGACTCGTGGCGCAGTGGGTCGCGCTCAACAGCCTCTACGGCCGATGGGATGCCCGGACCGGCGCGCCGCGGGGGGATCGCGAGTGCCTGCGGGAGTTCACCGACCAGATCCTGCTCCATGACCACGACGGCCTGGTGCCCGCGGTGCTGCAGGCGCACGCGAAGCTCGCGGTCAGCCTCTTCGAGGATCGCTACCTCTGCCGCCACTTCTGGGAGGAGCCCTCGGCGCCCCGTGGCCGCGATCGCAACCGTGGGCCGCTTCATGCGGCCGAGATGGCGAAGGCCCAGCTGCGCGAGGGTCGGCATGGCGTGGTGCTGGCGCGCATCCTGGATCGGGTGCACTTCGTTCGCAACCAGCTGGTGCATGGGGGCAGCACCTACGGGCCGTGCGCCGCGCGTCGACCATGCTCGATCATCTCCTGACCTGCTTCCTGCAGGTCATCATGGAGCATGGCTACGTGGATGACTGGGGCGGGCTCTGCTATCCGCCCATCGAGGAGCGATGACGGTCGCCGGCCGTGAGCCGCCGATCAGCGGGCCTCGGGCCGTGGCCCCTGGTCGCGCAGATCGCGGGCGGTGCGGCGACCCTGGACCCTGGCACCACCGCGCCGGATCGCGCCCGGGCCGAACCTGGCCGCGGCGGCATCGGTGACCGCGTCCAGTCTCCGCTGTCGACCCTCGTCGGGGTCCTCGAACAGCGCTGGCGCGGAGACCACGTCAGACGCGATGGACACGCTGACGCCGACCAGCCTCAGAGGACCAGGCCGCTGGTGCAGCCACGCCGCAAGCAGGGCCTCGGCGGCGCGCCAGATGCGCAGCGTGGCGTCGGTCGCCTCGGGCAGGGTCACCTGCCGTGAGCAGGTGATGAAGTCGGGGGTCCGCAACTTCAGCGTGATGCACCGGGTCTGCCCACCATGCGCCCGCAGGCGCATGGCCACGCGCTCGCACTGCTCCTGCAGCACGGCGCGGAGCGTCTGTGCATCCGCCACATCGGTGTCGAATGTCTCCTCGTGACCCACGCTCAGGGCGTCGCGATCGGGCACCACGGGCCGATCGTCCACACCCAGCGCCAGCAGGCGCCACGCCACGCCGCTCTCGCCCAGCATCGAACGAGCCTCCGCCTCGGAGCGTCGCTGCAGATCCGCGAAGGTGTGCACGCCCATCGCGTGCAGCCGGGGTGCCGTCCGCGGCCCCACGCCCCACATCCGCTCGATGGGCAGTGCAGCCAGCATGTCCACCACCTGCCCAGGCGGGATGACGGTCAGGCCATCGGGCTTGTGCATGTCGCTGGCGATCTTCGCGACGAACCGGTTCGCCGCCACGCCGATGCTCACGGTGAGACCCAGTTCGCGGCG
>RFOC01000261.1 GCA_009926815.1 Planctomycetota bacterium | reverse complement strand
GCCTGACGCGCCGTCGGCCGCCCCCAAGCGTCCGGTGGCCGCGATCTTCGTGAAGAACCGCGGCTGCCAGATCGCGCCCGAGAAGGTGATGGTGCTCGAGGACTTCGTGGTGGCGCGCGTGGGCGACCTCTGCTTCACCACCCTGAGCCGGGAGGACGTGATCAACGCCGTGAAGCGGTTCAGCGCCGCCGGCGCCAATGCCGGCACGCCGCAGAGGCCCGAGGAGGAGACCGACCGGATCCTGAGCGACGATGCCAGCGCGCTGGCGCTGGCGCGCAGCATGGGCGCCGACTTCGTGCTCATCGCCAGCCTGACCGCACTGAGCCAGCAGGAGCAGCAGTTCGAGGGCTACGGCGTGAAGACGCAGGTGCTCTCGCAGACGCTCGATGCCACCTATCGCCTGCTCGATCGTGCCCAGGGCGCCGTGATCGACTCGGGGGCCGCCAGCGCCTCCGAGCAGGTGCGAGGCACGGCCAACCTGCAGCAGAAGGTGGAACTGATCGACCCGCTCATCCGGCAGGTGGCCGCCAACCTGACCGGCGTCATGCAGCGACGCTGCGCCGCCCAGGCGCTGCCGGCACCGGCCCGGCTCGACGGCGCCGCGTTCACCGTGAACGCCACCCTGCGCGACATCGCGGTGCCGGACATCACCCTGGATCAGGCCAGCGGTCGCTTCGTGGTGGCGGCGAATCCGCTCTCCCTCTCGCCCACCCTGGTGCAGGTGAGCGTGGACGGCATCACCGTGGGCAGCTCGCCCGGACCGTTCCGCACCACCCCCGGCCTGCACAAGATGCAGTTGCGGGCGCCGGGCTTCCGGCCCTGGGAAGGCACGGTCAACATCACCGACGGCTTCAGCCTCTCGGTGGCCATGCAGATGGATGACGAGGCCTTCGCGCGGTGGCGCGAGACCACCCGCATGCTGCAGGAGCTCAAGCAGGGCCAGCAGCTCACCGACGCGCAGGTGGACCTGATCCGCGGCATCGCGGCATTCTTCGCCAACTCCAACTACAGCGTGAACTGGAAGGTGGACACCAAGGACGCGCCACCCATCGTCGTGCCCTCGCTCTGGGGCGGCGCGGTGGTGCCGCCGATCCGTCCCTGACCATGGGCCCCGGTCGCCGACTGGTGCTGCTGGTGCTGGCCGCCATTCCCGCGGCGTGCGGCCATGACCGCAAGATGCAGGGCGTGATGGTCGCGTGGGATGGGGCGGACTGGCAGCGAGCGTCGGCCGAGATGCAGCCGCTGCTCGAGGAGCACCAGGACGCGCCCATCAACGGCGTGGTCTATCACCTCGACGGCGGCACGGTGCTTCGGGCCTCGGGTGACCTCTCGGGCAGCGTGAAGAGCCTGGACTGGGCCTACGGTGCGGTGCGGCCGTACCTGGACGAGGCGGCGGAGACGAAGGTGACGGAGGAAGCCGCGGCGGTGGTCACCAACCAGACGGTGCGCACCTACCGCGGCACCACCTACGACCGCATCCTGCTGAACACGTACCAGGCCCTCAACTTCATGCAGCTGGGGCAGGGGGAGCGGGCGCGCGTCGAGTTGAACCGTGCCCTCAACTGGCAGCAGGACGCGACGCAGCGGAATGCCGACCGCATCGCCAGGGAGCAGGCGGCCTATGAGGAGGCGGGCAAGTCGAAGGGCTACGACGCATCGGCCACGCTGAAGGACGAGTCGTTCCGCGCCGCCATGGAGCAGGCGTACGGCCCGGTGTGGGACAAGCGCGGCAGCACCGACTACGAGGTCACGTTCACCACGTACCTGCGGGCCGTCACCCAGCTGGCACGAGGCGAGGCCAGCGCCATGGACCAGGCGCGGCAGTCGTTCAAGCAGGTGGCGGGCATGCTGGGCGACGGGTTGAACGAGCCGGTGCTGGCCGACGTGGCCATGGCCGACGCCGCCACGCGCGGCCAGGCGCCGCCGAAGATGGTCTACGTGCTCATGGAGACCGGGCGCGCGCCCAGCCGCAAGGAACTGCGCATCGACATTCCCCTCTTCATCCAGGAGGTGCCCTACGTGGGGGCGGCGTTCCCGCTGCTGGAGTTCCACGATGGGCAGGTGACGAGCTTCAGCGTGCAGGGCGGGGCGGCACCGCTGAACAGCTTCACGCTCTGCGACATGGATGCGGTGGTGAAGCGGAACTTCGACGACCAGCTGCCGCTGGTGATCGTGGCCACGCTGGTGAGCAGCGCCAGCAAGGCGGTGGGCACCTACTTCGCGCAGCGGGCCGCGGGCGACTACGGATGGGCCGCCGCGCTGGGCGGGGCGATCTACCAGGTGGCCATGAACAGCGCCGACCTGCGCTGCTGGCTCACGCTGCCCAAGCAGTGGCTGGCGGCGAGGCTGCCTCGCCCGGATTCGGGCACGCTTTCGGTGGTGCTCGGCGACGGCCAGCGACTGGATGGCCTGGCCCTGCCCGATGCCCCCGTGTCGATCGTGTATCTCAAGAGCGTCCGGTCCGGCACCCGGCCGCTCCACTGCGTCTTCGCCGTGCCGAACGATGGCTGAGGGATTCCCCATGCGAAACACCGT
>RFOC01000027.1 GCA_009926815.1 Planctomycetota bacterium | reverse complement strand
CCTGAAGACCTTCGCGCGGCAGGTGGCCGCCGACACGGGCAACCTGGCGCTGTACGAGATGAGCCGTCGCATCGAGGAGATCATGGCGCGCGAGGTGGCGGCCAAGGGCATCTACCCGAACGTGGACTTCTACTCGGCGACCACGTACCACAGCATCGGCATCGACCTGGACCTGTTCACCTGCATGTTCGCCATGAGCCGCATCGCCGGCTGGGCGGGCCACTGCATCGAGCAGCTGGATGGGAACCGGCTCATCCGTCCCGCGGCCGCGTACGTGGGTCCCCACGGCCAGCCGTGGGTGCCGGTGGCGGATCGCTGAGGTTCAGATCTCGATGACCTCGCCCTGCCGGAGGCAGGGGATGTCCGTGCACGCGGTGTCGAAGCCGTCGGGCATGTGCATCAGTCGCATGCGGCCGCGGATGGAATCGGGCAGCGCGTTGAGCGGCTCGATGGGGGTGTGCACCCGAGAGGGACTGGTCTCGTGCACGATGAGGCCCGCGCCCCGCTCGAGCCACGCCACGAGCCCCTCGTCGAAGGGGGTGTCCGAACTCCAGGCCAGCGTTCGGCCCGTCAGCGTGAAGCGAAGGGCCATGGTGGGCACGGCGTGGCGCGTCTCGCGGCACTCCACCTGCAGGCCGCCGATCAAGGCCGAGGCGCCGGGCACGAGCGTGTGCAGCGTGAAGTAATCGTCAAGCCGGGCTGCGCCGCCCTGATCCATGGCCGGTCCAAGCCGCTCCCAGAGTCGTGCCGCGACGGCATGGCTGCAGTGCAGGCGAGGCAGGGGCACGCCGCGTTCGCGGTGCAGCAGCCAGCGGTGGAATCCAAGGCTCTCCAGCCCGTTGCAGTGATCGCCGTGCAGGTGCGTGATGATGATGTCCTGCATCGATCGGGCATCCACCTTCCAGCCGGAGGCCTCGCTGGCGCGACGGAGCGCCGCGTGGATCATGTCGGGACAGTCGACCAGCACATGGCCGGAGGGCCCCTCGACGACGCAGGAGCAGCCGAACCGCTCGGAGCTGAAGGCGTCGCCAGTGCCGACCACGAGGAGCCGCATGGGGTCAAGCGTAACAGCCGGGATTGCCGATTCCCGGTCCTGAGGCGATACTCCATGCCGGTGCCCCTTCCACGCCTTGCCAGCCTTGCCGCGGTCCTCGCCCTCTCGATGGCGTCGGTGGCCTCCGCGCAGAACGCCTCCGTGCTGGCGGAGAACCTCCAGCGGCAGCTCAACGTCGAGGATGCGCAGTTCAGGCAGAGCTTCTTCGCCAACACGCCGATCGCCGACCGCCTGCTGCTCGATGGCGGCGGCACGGCTCGCTTCGGCTTCAGCATCATCGACAATGCCCGCAGCCAGGAGCAGCTGCAGTACACCTACGATCTCCGCCTGTTCATGCGGGCGGAGCTGGACGGCGCCTTCCGCTTCTTCGGTCGACTGCGGTTCCTGTACGACAACTGGGAGTACACCGGCACGCTGGGCCTGGGGCCGGATCCCCGCGAGGACGGCTGGCAGTGGCCGATCGGCGAGGTCTACTGGGGCGAGTTCGATCTGGCGGGTCTGGTGCAGTCGCGTCAGGGCAAGCGGCCGGCGGACTTCAACCTGATCGTGCGAGGCGGACGCAACTACGTCATCTGGGCCCAGGGCCTGGTGTTCAGCAACTATGCCTACGCCCTGGAGACGGAATTGAAGCTTGGCGATCTCACGATCACCGGCATGCTGGCGGAGTCGGCGGGCTACGACACGGTGGACTGGGACACCTCGCGACCCGGGTACGACACGGACACCAGTCGCCTGTTCTCCGGCGCGAAACTGGAGTGGACGGGCATCGCGGGTCATCGACCCTTCGTCTATTACCTGTGGCAGCAGGACATGAACGGCGGACAGCAGGCGACGCTGTTCCCCACCACACTCTTCCCGGTGCCGACCACGTTCGACTACAACAGCGGCTACGTCGGCTTCGGGTCGAGCGGCAGCCTTGGACCGCAGATGGTCTACCGCTCCGAGTTCGCCTGGGAATACGGCAACACGCTCAGCGACCCGCTGGATCCCACCAATCCCGTCACCCTGACCCAGCCCCAGGTCACCAACGACATCAGCGCCGGCGCGGGCGTGGTTGGACTCACCTGGCTGGCCCGTGACGCGGGGGACACGCGAGCGGATGCCCAGTTCCTGGCAGGCACGGGATCCTCGGCCCGACTCGACAGCGGCACCACCTTCGGTGGCATCGCCCCGGGCGCCACGGACCACAGCTTCAACTCGCTGGGCTACATCAACACGGGTCTTGCCCTCTCGCCGGAGCCTGCCAACCTGTTCTGTCCGTCGCTGGGCGTGAGCTCCAACCTGCTGCCCACGCACTCGCTGTTCAGCGAGCTCCGGCTGGGCGTGACCGGCTTCCTGTTCATGAAGATGGACAACGGCGCACCCATCAGCGTGCTCACGGTGCCCGGCGGCAGCAATCTGGTGGGTGGCGAGGTGGACGTGCTGCTGGATTGGCGCATCAGCAGCGACCTGAACCTGAACCTCCGCTACGGCATCTTCCTGCCGAACACCTCGGTCTTCTTCCCGGGCGAGGGCGGGGCCCGCGACTTCTTCTACTCGGGGTTGACCTATGCGTTCTGAGTCGGTCATCCGCGCGTGGCTCCTGCTGCTGGTCGTGTCCGCGATCGCGGGCTGTCGCCCCTACGTCATGAGCAACTCGGCGGTGGACCAGTATCCATCCGGGGATCAGGAGATCGAGTTCCTGGGCGCCGTGGAGCGCATGCCTGCGGTCACGAACAACGACGCGCTGCACGGATTCCTGCTCCTGCAGGATGGCGCCGATGCGTGCACGTCCTTCGAGTCTCGGGTGCAGGAAGGGCAGAAGCGGGGCTGGTTCCGCGGCTCGACCCCGCAGAAGCCCAACGAGGCGGCCAAGGTGGGATGGATGGCCACGGCCGGTTGCGTGGTCATGGGTGTCGACGGTGGCGTGAGCATGCGGCTCTTCGGGCCCTTGCCTCGCTATGCCACCCGCGAACTGGTCTACATGGAGATCCTGCCGCTGCGGACGGAGAATCAGGTGCTCACCGGCGCGGAGTTCGTCGACTTCGTCAACCGGCTCGATCGCATCGCGGGCCGCAACCGACGCGAGCGCGTTCCGAGCCCGCTGGGAACGCCGGCGGGTCATGCGGACCAGGACGCGACGACCGCTCAGCCCAGCACGCCGTTGGGGATGCCTGCGGGCTCGAGCGTGGAGACGCCAGGCAACGAGGCGGCGATTCAGGAGGGGCCACTTCCGGACCGGGGCCCCATCGAGGCGGCGCCACCACCGCCCGCGGCCAGGACTCCGGCCGGATCCGGCCTTCCGGCCCCGGCCCGCGTGCCCTCCGTGCCGCCCAAGAAGAGCAAGGCCCCGTCCTCGCCGCCTGCGGTCGCCCCCGCGCCCACGGGGGGCTCATCCACCGTGCCCGGCCCGATGAGGCCCGCGAAGCCCGCCGCACCGTCCGAGAACCCGGCAGGTTCCTGAGTGTGTTTGTCTTGCAGGGGTCCGGGAGGGAACCGATGGTCGTATGGTGGATGAGAGGTGTCTTTGAAGCGGCATTGTGCAGGACATGCGTGAACGAATGAACATCCTCGGATCGCTGGCGGCGTGCTCCATGCTGACGTGGGCCACGCTTGCGCATGCGCGACAGGATGCACCAACGACAGTCGCGGTGGATGCGGTGAAGTCGCTTCAGGCGATCTTCATGGATGTGGCCGGCAAGGTTCGGTGGCGACCCTCGGCGGACGCCGAATGGCGCGATGCCCGCGTGAACGACATCGTGGAGGCGGGCTCCGAGGTCCGCACGGGACTGCGCAGCCGTGCCACGATCCGGGTGGGGCGGAATGCCACCGTGCTGGTCGATTCGGGCACCACCTTCGAGGTTCCGGAGGTGGTGGAGGAAGGTGCCCAGCTCCGAACCACGGCGTCGGTGCGGACAGGCCGGGTGGACTTCAAGGTGGACAAGATCGACGGCTTCGCCAATGACTTCAAGGTGGTCACGCCTCAGACCACGTTGGCGGTGCGCGGCACCGGCTTCAGCCTCTCGACCGGACCCCTGCAGGGCTTCGAGTTGACGGGTGCTCGCACCAACATGATGAACGCCATCGAGCTGAAGTACGTGGCGCAGAATCTCACGTACTTCGTGAGTGGCCAGGGGCGCAGCAGCAGCGAGAGGCAGGATCCGGTCCAGAACGCCTGGGTGAGCACCGTGGGGCCGCCCCCGGTGGTTGGTGCCCTGGTGAACAACCAGCAACTCGTGCAGCAGGTGGCCCAGGGCACGGCCGGCAATGCGCCCACGAATCCCCAGCAGGTGCAGCAGATCGCCGCGGCGGAGGCCTACGGCGAGGCCGGCGGCGCGATCGTGGTGGCTGGGAACGAGAGCGACGCGTCGTCGAACATGCGGCAACTGGCCGTGACTTCGACCAAGCAGCCCGATCTGTTTGGAGACTCGTCCAGCGGCACCGGCAATGGAGGCACGGGTGGTGGAGGCACGGGAAACAATGGCGGCGGAGGCGGTGGGACTGGCGGCGACCCCGAACTTCCTCCTGGCTGGGAAGCCAACCTTCCCGAACAGCTTCGAACCGCGCTGCTCGTTGTGCGGGATGAGGTTCCAGACCTGATTTCGGACGCGCAGGACACCATCGATCATGCGGACGATCTCAGGATCGTCTCCGCCACGCTGGCTCGCGATGCGAGCACGCCCGCGCTGGCCGAGGCATTGTCGGAGTTGGACCTCGCGGGGGCGCCCGCGGCGAACCTGATCAGCGAGGCGGTCCGAGCAGGCCTGTGGGACCAGTTCGAGGGGGAGGAGGTGCTGGGACGAGGCATGGAAGGTCGTCTCTGGGGCCGCGTGCAGAACATCGAGGCCGGTGATCGACCCGACATCTTCACCACCTCGCCCACGCAGAGCGTGCCTGAGCAGGGCAAGTTGGGCGTCGTTCAGGCCCTGGAGAATGCCCGGGCGTGGTCAACCGAGCACAGTCGGCAGAGTTCGCGGGATCTGCTGGCGCTGCAGACTGCATCCACCGTGGGCACCGAGGCGGCACGGCAGGAGATCGGCGATCGCCTCGTGAGTGTCTATGGCGTCAGCGTGCTCTGGAGCGTCGACTTCGGAGGCGTGGGACCCGTGGATCCCCAGGAGGGTGATCCTGGGCAGCGATTCGAGATCTCCGCCACCCGTCTGGCCCTTGACCTGAACGAGCACATCCAGGGCATGTGGGAGGGGGTGGTCCACGAGGTCCTTGAACAGCGAGCGGGCGACCTGTCGGATCTGGCCGGGACGCAGCACGAACTGGCGATGGCCATCGCGGCCCTGCGTTTCCAGCTGGACCAGCACACGTATTCGACCATGCCCATGGAGGCCGGCAACTTCAATCGGGCGTTCGCGTCGTTGGCCGCCCAGGCGAACACGCCCGAGGCACGCAAGGCCGCAGCCGAGGTCGCGGCGATGGCGCAGCAGGTCCGCATGGAGACCTTGCGCACCCTGGATGCCGCCCAGCAGGCCTTCGCCGAGGCGGGGTCAGCCCGCACGCTCGGCCATCGCGTGTTCGCCACCAGCGCAGGGAACGCCATGGTCCGGCGGGCGGCGCACTGGGCCGAGCGTTCGCAGCGGGCCACCGACACCATTCTGCAGAATGCCTGGACCATGCAGGCGAATCTCGGGGGCGGCGGTGGCGGCCGGGGCGCTGCCGGCGGTCTTCGACACGGGCTTGAACCCCGGGAATGGCGGCGCCGTGATCGGTCCGGGCCTCAACACGGGCGGAGGGAACAATCAATGACACGCCTGCACTCGCTGCTGCTGTTGGTGTGCGTGGGGCTCCTGGTTGGTGCGGACGCGGCCCCGGAGAGTCAGCATCTGCAGGGCATCTTCATGGAGGTGCAGGGCAAGGTGCGATGGCGCGCCTCCGAGCGGGATGCCTGGCAAGACGCGGCCGTCAACGATCTCTTCGGGTCCGGTGCCGAGGTGCGCACCGGTCTTCGGAGCCGGGCGACGCTTCGCCTGGGCCAGAACGCCTCCGTGCTCGTGGATTCCGGGACATCGTTCCAGGTGCCCACGGTCGTGCGTGAGGGCGAGTCGCTCAGGACCATGGCGGCGGTCAAGACCGGCCGCGTGGACTTCAAGGTGGACCGGATCGAGGGCTTCGCGAACGACTTCAAGGTGGTCACGCCCCAGACCACGCTGGCCGTCCGTGGCACGGGTTTCGCGGTCAACAGCGGTGTCCTCAATGGCGTGGAGATCACGGGCGCGCGGACGAACATGATCAACGCGATCGAGATCCGCTACGTGGCGGGCAACCTGCAGTACTTCCTCTCGGGCGACGGCAAGAGCACCTCCTCCGAGAAGGACCCGGTGAAGAACGCCTGGATGAACACCCTGGGGCCGCCCCAGGTGGTGGGCACCATCGTGGACGGTTCGCAGCTGGAGCAGGCCGTGGCGCAGGGCAACGTGGGCAATGCCCCCACCAATCCCCAGCAGTGGCAGCAGATCGCCGCGGCGGAGACCAACGCCAGTGTCGTCACGGAATCGCCCCTCGATGGACTTCTGGAGATGCAGCGTCAGGCCGCCGCGGAGGTCGATGCGCAGGCAAGTCAGGTCGAGTTGAAGGCATCGCCTGCGCTGGCAGCGAGCCTGCAGGCCATCCAGGCGGGAGGCACCCGCGAGACGGCGATCAACGATCTCCTGACGCTTCGCGACGATCTGGAGGATGCCTGGGAGGGTGAGGCGGGCTCGGAGCAGGAGTTGGCGGCCATGGTCCAGCAGGGGGCAGCGGACCAGTCCGAGATGACGAGCCTGAGGCAGGACCTCGAGAACGCCCTCACGTCGGAGGAGGATGGACCCCAGGCCGATGCCGCGGCGTTCCAGGCGATGGACGCCATCCACGCGATCGATGACGAGTGGCAGGAGACCATCGTCGGAAGGGCTCGCGACATCGTGACCGCGGTGCGCGACCTCCATGATGACATGACGAGTGGCTTCGACGCCGCCGAGGCTGCCGACCAGCAGTTCTCGGCGCTGCTGTCGCAGGCGGATTCGGGCCTGGCCCAGACGCAGGCGACCGCCCAGTCGCTGGCCAGTCTCCAGGGGGCCGTGCTGGCCTATCGCAAGGAGGTGCAGCGGCTGGTGGCCTCGGGGCGCGCAGGGGCGGGTGCCGCCGCGGCGCTCATCCGTTCCAGTGAACTTCTGGCGGAGGCCTCGAATCGCGTGGCCCAGGCTGTGCAGAAGATGCAGAGTGTCGAGCAAGCCCTCGCTTCGGCGAACTCGGTGGGCGAGCGGGTGCTCTTCTCCGCGGCGCTGGCTGCGTTGAGTCGCGGGGATCAGATCCGTGGCCTGGCCGACGGTCAATTGATCGCCATCGAGGGCGCGGCCACCGCCATCGAGGCGGCCCGCTTCAGCGCCTTCTTCGCCGCGGCCGCGGCCGCCTTCACCGTGGTGCCCGAGGTGCGGCAGGACGCCATCGATGCCTCGCAGGCCACGCAAAATGGCGAACTGGAACTGCAGCCACTGGCGGACGCGGCGGAGGCGCCAGCCGCGCTCGTGCGTCAGCTGGCGGCTGAGCTGGACACCTTCTGGAACCAGGCGGACCTGGGGTCGGAAACCTCGCGCAAGGTCCGCATGGAGAATCTCCGCGACCAGAGCGCCGCGGACCTCCTGGCCATGGAGAATCTGCTGACCCAGCTGGGTGCCGCCATCGGGGCCAGCGATCTGGGCACGGCCACGACCCACCTGGCCTCGATGCAGACCATCAACGCCGGCTGGCAGGCCGATGGAGGCGAGCTTCTGGCCGAGGCTCGCGTGATCGATGGCGATGTCCAGTTGCTCAACGCCGGGGTGCAGGACGCCTTCACGGCCTTCGAGGCCGGCGAGGGCGGCGCCTTCGCCGCCAAGCTGGCGCAGGTCGAGTCGGCCCGCAACTCGGCGCTTTCGGCCAGCCAGCGTCTGCAGGCCATGAAGCTGAAGCTGGACGCGTACGTGGCCCGTTACCAGGAGATCACCGGCGATGGCCGCGGACAGGCGCATCTGTCCGGGCTTGGGGCGGCCCTGTCGAACATCGCGGCGATCCAGGACGAGATCGCCGACAGCGTGGCGGCCAGCGATGCCGCGGTGGAGGCCGCCCAGCGGGCGACCACCTATGGCGCCAAGGTCTTCTATGCCGCGACCAGTCAGCGGGTGCTGGACAGCGCCGGCATCGCCGCGGCCTCGGCGGCGCTCCTGCAGCAGATCGAGCAGAACGCCGCGGGCATCCAGGCCACGTTCGGTCAGGGTCAGACCAACTACGACGCCGCCTTCGGTGGGCAGGGCGGCGGTGGCCGCTGAGCCCGGCTCGACGCGCAGGTCCTGAGCGCGATACAACACGGGCATGAGGCGATTCCAGCGCACCGCCTTCGCGATCGGCGCCCTGGTGACGCTGCTGGTCCTGGGCGCGGATCTCTCGGGGCTCTTCCGCTGGATGGAGGACTGGACGCTGGACCTGCGCTTCCGCCACGCGAGGTGGGAGCGTGATCCCCTGGGTGACCAGATCCGCCTGGTGGGCATCGATGACGCCAGCCTGGACAGCATCGGACGTTGGCCCTGGCCTCGGGCACGGCTCGCGGGAGCGGTGGAGGAGGTGGCGCGGGCGGGGGCGCGGGTGATGGCGTTCGACGTGCTGTTCACCGAACCCGAGAGCGGAACGGTCGGCGACGCGCGACTGGCTCGAGCCATGTCAGGTCGAGGCGGCGTCGGGGCACCCGCCGGGCCAGCGACGCGCACGGTGCTGGCGTTGAACGTGGTGCTCGAGCGATCGTTGCAGGCGCGATGGGACACGCCCAAGGGTCGCGACGCGCTCGAACGTCTGACGCGAGGCTGTCGGGGCGGCATCGACCGGCCCATCGAGACCATCCTGGACGAGGGCAAGGTGGTGGAGCCCTGGCGATCCCTCATCCTGGACCGGCCCAACGCGTTCAAGTCCCTGGCGGCCTGGAACGCCCTCATGGAGGATGAGCGTGCCGGTCGGCCACCCGCCGATCTCGAGGCCTTCGTGCGTGCCATGCAGGGGGGCCTGGCCCGCGACCGTCACATGGGGGACTTCTCCGAGCGGCGTCTTCTGGAGGAGGCGTGGCAGCGATTGCAGAGTTGGCGCGAGGTGGAGCGCCGGCTGCGACAGGACCCGGGAGCCCGCGGTTCCCTGCAGGACACACCCCCCATTCCCGAGATGGCCATGGCCGCCTCGTCCTTCGGCGTGGTGAACGCCGAGACCGACCGGTTCGATGGCCGGCTGCGGCGGGTGAAGCCCTTCTTTCCCACGGACCATGGCTGGGCGCCGCATCTGGGCGTGGCCTCGGCGCTGGCGTTCCTGGGGCACTCGTCCAGCGAGCCCCTGGTGCGTGACGGTGCCCTGACGCTGGATGGAAGGACGTGGCCGCTGCTGGGCGACCGACTGCCCATCGACTGGCCGACCGAGCTTCTCCAGGGCTACGGCGATGGCGGTGATGGGCCCCTGGCGGTGATCCGCATCGGTCGCCTGGTGGAACTGGCGGACAAGCGCGAGCAACTCGAGCGTCAGAAGCAGCGCCAGTTCGAGGCGGCGGCGGATCTGGTGCTCCACTCGGATGTCCTGGCGGAGCTTCGAGACCGATGGCCTGAGGCCCATCGGGATGGCCAGGCGAGGAAGGCGATCATCGAACGCTGGTATGAGCAGGACTACGGCGATGAATATCTTCGCACGCAGCTCGCCATGCAGGCGGGCGGCCCTCTGGCTCGGGGCAGGGCCATGGCCGAGTGGGTCCGACTCCGACAGGCGATCGACGATCTGGCCGAGATGGGCCAGACCCGGCCGACGGTGACTGAACTGCAATTGCGGCATGCCGCCATTCCGCGCGAGCGGGATGCGGCCGCGCTCATGGCGGAGTTCCTGAAGCTGGACCGCGCGATTCCCGCGGGTCAGGCCGCCATCGCGGCGGAGGAGGCCGTGCTCCGGGACATCTTCAGCGACAGGCTGGTGTTCTTCGGTTTCACCGCCACGGGCACGATGGCGGACATGGTGAGCACCATCTTCGACCCACGGACGCCGGGCGTCTTCGCGCACGTGGTCGTGGCCGACATGATCCTCAATGGTCGAGGACTGTTCTTCGTGCCCGCCTGGGTGGCCCCGCTGGCCATCGTGATCCTGGGCTTGACGGCCGCGGTGGTCGCCGCCCGTTTCGGCGCTGGTGCGGGCTTCGTGGCGCTGGTGGCCCTGCTGGCGGTGTACGCGGGCGTCCTCGGGGTGGTGGTCTTCGATCGCGGGGAGATCGTCTTCCCCATGGCGGCCCCGGTCTCGGCCGGGCTGCTGAGCTGGATCTGCGCCACGGCGGACGTGGCCATCCTGGATCGTCGCGAGAAGCGCCGCATCTCCAAGCAGTTCCGGGCTCGCGTCAGTTCGCAGCTGGTGGACCTGCTCACGGAAAATCCCAAGGCGCTCTCCATGGAGGGCGTGGAGCGGGAGACCAGCATCCTCTTCGGCGATCTGGCCGGCTTCACCACGATCAGCGAGCGGCTCGGAGGGCCCGAGGTGGTCAAGACGCTCAACCTGTACATGGGTGCCATGACGCGAGAGTTGACGCTCGAGCACGCCTACGTGAACAAGTTCCTGGGTGATGGACTGCTGGCCTTCTGGAGCGCCTTCGCCCCCGAACCCCGGCAGCGCGAGTACGCCGTCCGGGCGGCGATCCAGTGCCAGAGGCTCGTGAAGGAGATCGGGGAGCGGCCGGATCGCGCGGGCCTTCCGCCCATCACGCTCCGCCTTGGCATCGCCACGGGCAAGGTGGTCATCGGGGACTGCGGCGCCCCGCCCGACCTGAACGACTACACGGTGATCGGCGATGCGGTGAACCTGGCCAGCCGGCTCGAGAGCGCGAACAAGCAGTTCGGCACCTCGATCCTGGTCGATGGCCACACGGCCGAGGGAGCGGGTGCGGCGGGGCTTCCGCTGCTCAGGCTGGGCCGCGTGGTGGTGGTGGGGCAGAGCGTGCCGGTGGAGGTGGCCGAGGTCTGCATGGAGGCCGACCCCTCGGAGCGCATCCGCATGACCGAGGCCGCCGTGCAGGCATTCGCCAGGTGCGACCATGAGGCGGCTCGGAGGCTCTTCGGCGAACTGGAGGCTCGCTTCGGTTCCAGCAAGACGGCGCACGCCTTCCTGGACGCGATGGACAATCCCGCGGATCTGCGGGACGGCGTGCTGCGCCTTCGCGCGAAGTAGGGTGGTTCAGCCGATCCGCTTGAGGACGATGGCGGTGCGGTCATCGGCGGCTGGGGCACCGCTGCACCACTCGGTCATGGCCGCATTGCACGCCGCCAGGATCGCGGAGGGGTCCAGGTCCCGGTCTCGCCGGATCAGCGCCTCGCATCGCTGCTGCAGCCACTGCTCCCCGCCGGGACCTTCGCTCTCGAAGTATCCGTCGGTGAGGGCCACGAGCAGATCGCCGGGCTGCAGGATGAGCTCCGTTCGCTCGGCCGGCAGGTCCTCGGGCACCACGCCCATGGGTGGAAGATCGGTGGGCAGCGTGACGAAGTCGTCGGTGGCGCGGCGATAGTGGAGCACCGGGCCCTGGCCCGCCGCCACGCTCTCCACCAGGCCGCTGTGCAGGTGCACGCGGGCGAACCAGGCCGTGACGAAGCGGCCCATGGGCAGGTCCTGGCAGAGCTGGCGGTTGCACTCGGACACGATGCGGTCCATGGGTTGCCGAAGTCGGAGGCCCAGCCGAAGCATGGCGCGGGCCTGCATGGCCGAGAGAGCGCTGCCGATGCCGTGACCGGTGGCATCGGCGACCAGGAGCACCATCTCGTCGCACTCCGCATCGGGTTCGACGATCTCGCCCCGACGAAGCGGCACCACATCGAACGCGTCGCCCCCGCACTGCTCCGCGGGTTCGCCGGCCGCGGCGATCTGCCAGCCGGGCGGAGCGGGCAGGTCGCGGGGGAAGCTGCTCTGCTGGATGCTCCGGGCCGCCATGAGATCCCGCTCCATGCGCTCGCGGGCGACGCGATCCTCGATCAGCCGGCCTCGGCGGAGCGCCACCGCAGCCTGGGCGGCCAGGCCCGCGGCCAGCTGTTCGTCCACCGCACGGAAGGGGCCGCCGTCGCGATTGAGCACCTGCGCCACGCCCACCAGTCCGCCGTCATGGTCCACCAGAGGAATGGCCAGGATGCTGCGGGTCCGGAACCCCGTCCGGATGTCCACCTCGCGATTGAATCGCTCGTCCGCGTAGGCGTCGGGAATGTTCACGATCTGCCGGCTGGTGGCGGCGGCGCCCGCGATGCCCCGCGATGAGGGGATGCGGATGGTGCCCTCGCGGTCGCCCAGCCCATGAGCCACCTGGGTGAAGAGTTCGTCGGTGTTCGCGTCGTACTCGAAGACGGTGGCTCGCTCGGCGTCCAGCAGGTCGCGCAGCGCGTCGATCACGGTGGAGAGCACCTGCTCCAGGTCGGCCGTCTCCGCCAGTCGCCTGGACACCGCCAGCAGCTTCGCCACCGCATCCGGAGGAAGGTCCCGCGTGTCCACCGGGTTGGGGACGGGCGGCGGGGTCATCGGTCAGGCCAGCGAGCGTCCGCCGTAGGCGGCCCCACTGCCCAGGTGGTCGGCGATGCGGAGGAGCTGGTTGTACTTGGCGTTGCGGTCGCTGCGGCAGGGGGCGCCAGTCTTGATCTGGCCGCAGTTGGTCGCCACGGCGAGGTCGGCGATGGTGTCATCCTCGGTCTCGCCGCTGCGGTGGCTGAGGATGGCGCGGTAGCCGGCCCGGTGGGCCATCTCCACGGCCTGCAGCGTCTCGGTGAGGGTGCCGATCTGGTTGACCTTGACCAGGATGGCGTTGCCGCACTTCTGCGCGATGCCCTTGGCCAGGAAGTGCGGGTTCGTGACGAAGAGGTCGTCGCCGACCAGCTGCACGGAGCCGCCGAGCCGCTCGGTGAGGGCCTTCCAGCCCGCCCAATCATCCTCGGCCAGACCATCCTCGATGCTCCGGATGGGCCACTTGCGGCACCACTTCGCCCACAGGTCGATCATCTCGTCGCTCGAGAGGCAGCGGCCCGGATCGCTCTTGAAGAGGCGGTAGCCCTTCTTCCTGACCTTCTTCGCCTCGTTCGCCAGTTCGCTGGTGGCTGGATCCAGGCAGATGCGGATCTGCCGGCCCAGGTCGTAGCCCGCCTTCTCGACGGCCTCGGCGATGAGCTCGCATGCGTCCTCGTTGCGCTTCAGGTTGGGGGCGAAGCCGCCCTCGTCGCCCACCGAGGTGGAGAGGTGCCGGTCATGCAGCACGTCCTTGAGCGCGTGGTAGATCTCCGTGCCCGCGCGGAGCGCCTCCTCGAAGGTGTCGAAGCCGATGGGCTGCACCATGAACTCCTGGAAGTCCACGGTGTTGTCGGCATGCTTGCCGCCATTGAGGATGTTCAGCATGGGCGCGGGAAGCACGTGGGCGTGCGCACCACCCAGGTAGCGCCAGAGCGGCAGCTGACTGGCACGCGCGGCGGCGTGGGCGACCGCCATGCTCACGCCCAGCAGCGCGTTGGCACCCAGCTTGCCCTTGTTGTCGGTGCCGTCCAGGTCCAGCATGAGGCGGTCGATCGCCTGCTGCTCCCGGGCATCCATGCCGCCGAGCGCCGGGGCGATCACCTCGTTCACGTTCCGCACGGCCTTGGAGACGCCCTTGCCGCGCCACTTCCGCTTGTCGCCGTCGCGCAGCTCGACGGCCTCGTGCTCGCCGGTGCTGGCGCCGCTGGGCACGGCGGCACGGCCGGCGGCGCCACCGGCCAGGACCACCTCGCATTCCAGGGTGGGGTTGCCGCGGCTGTCGAGGATCTGGCGGGCGTGAACGGCGTCGATGGCGAAGTGCATGGGTGGGGTTTCTCCGAAGGGGCCGGAGTGTACGGACGCCACGGTCAGGCGGGGAAGTCGGGTTCACGGCCCTCGAGCACCGAGATCACGTCACGCACGACCCAGCTCATGCGGTCCATGGCGGTGCGCGTGCGGCTGGCCAGGTGCGGGGCCAGGTGCGCATTGGGCAGACCCAGGAGAGGATTCGCGGCGGTGAAGGGTTCGGGCTCATGCACATCCAGCAGGGCTTGCGCTCCCGGATGCGCGCGGAGGAAGCGGGCCAGGGCCGGGTGATCCACCACGAAGCCGCGGCAGGTGTTGATGAGCAGGGCATCGGGCTTCATGGCCTCGATGCGGGTCGCGTGGACGAATCCCCGATTGGATGGGCGGCCGTCGATGTGCAGCGTGATCACGTCGGCACTCCGGAAGAGCGTCTCCACGTCGACCGACTCCGCCCCGTGCCGCTGATCGATCGCGATGGGACGAAGATCGTTGAAGATCACGCGGCAACCGATGGCGGAGGCGACCTGGGCCACGCGGGATCCGATTCGTCCCAGGCCCAGGATGCCCAGCGTGAGTTCGTCCATCTGCCGGAGCCCATGCACCTCCTGCCGGATGGCCTCCCAGCGGACGGCATCCACGGGCTTGTCCAGGAAGAGGCGGGGTCGGATGGCGTCGCAGAGCAGGCAGAGCACGTACTCGACCACCGCCTGCGTGTTGGCATCGGGCGTGTGGACGACCTGAATCCCGCGCTCGCGACAGGCTGGAAGATCAATGTTGTCCAGCCCCACGCCTGCCCGCGCAACCACGCGAAGCCGGGGGAGCCGATCCAGCAGGGGGCGGTCGACTCGGGTGAGCGTGCGCACCACAAGCCCCTCGAGCGACCCGGCCATGCCCTCGAAGGCCGGGTCGCCAGGTGCCGCCTCGGTCACCGAAACCCGCTCCTGGAGCCACCGGAGACTCTCTGGGGTCAGGGGTTCGGTCACGGCGACTGGGACTGGCATGCCCGGAAAGGTAGCGCAGGTCGGATTTTGTACGCGTGAGAGCCGAAATCTTGCCTTTTGGGACCGAGAATGCAATGTTTCTCCGTCACAGGATCCCGCCCGGCACCGTATCCACCTTCAGCCACACCATGACGACCCGATTGCACAACTCCACTGCGCTTGCGCCGCTCTGCATCGCGGCGCTCTCTCTTGCCGCCAATGACGGCGGCATCGGCGCATTGCGTGCGCGGTTGGGCGCGTTGACTCCGACCGGAGTTGGTATCGGCGTGGTGCAGGTCGAGGCTCCGGCGCAGATCGGCGGCGCCACCGATGACTTCGCGCCCGACCTGGCCCTCAGTGACTTCAGCGGCAAGACGGTCACGCTCGTGAACTCGCCCAGCACGGTGAGTTGGCACAGCACGAACGTGGCGCAGCGGCTCTACGGATCGACCATGTCCCTCGCACCTGGTGTGACGAATGCATGGATCAA
>RFOC01000260.1 GCA_009926815.1 Planctomycetota bacterium | reverse complement strand
CCAGCAGGACCAGTCGCACCGGTCTCGCCGGTATCGCCCTTGTCGCCCTTCACACCCTGGATGCCCTGGGCACCAGCGGCGCCGGTCGCGCCAGCAGGACCAGTCGCACCGGTCTCGCCGGTATCGCCCTTGTCGCCCTTCACACCCTGGATGCCCTGTGCACCAGCAGCGCCGGTCGCACCCGTGTCGCCCTTGTCACCCTTCGCGCCCGCCGCTCCGGTCGGACCCGCAGGTCCTTGCGGACCCGTCGGACCCTGCGGTCCAGGGTTTCCGTTCAGCGCATACAGCGCCGTCGGCGTCGGCCGCAACGCCTGCCTGGGCGTGAGCACCGTGTCGTTGATCTGCACCTCAAGCCATCGCATGGAGCCCGCATGCACCGGACCGAAGTCGAGATCGACCGTGAAGAAGCCCTCATCCACTCGCTGCTCGGGAACGACAGCTCCGGACCAATCTGACTCCCGTCCGTCACCGAGTCGTAGAGGCGAAACTTCAGATTGAAGGTGCCCTGCGCGGGCTGAGAGCCCTGACGCAGGCGGCCCTGATAAGTGAACCCCGATCCGACCGGCATGTCCAGCGCGCTCGCGGGTGTTTCGGACAGCAGCGTAACTGCGCTCAGAAGAACAGCAGAAACCCCGGAACGCAACGCCGTGTGGAATCGGATACGCATGACGTCAAATCCTCTGATTGCAGCGAGCCGCCTCAGGCCCAGACACCGTCCCAAGTCAAGGCATGCACGGTGCCGCCTGACGGGACCACTCAAAGAGCACCTTGCCTGGAGGGATCCAAGCCCGGCGTGAATCTGACCCACGTTCCCGGGACTGGCGAGAAATATTCTTGAATTTGGGGAAGGAAACTTGCTTCCACGGATGCTGATGTCCGGAGTGCACGAGACCGGGACCGCCTGGAAAGTCCTCATTTTCCCAAAAATCGAGGTTCGGACTTGGAGGGGTTCGTTGGCGGGTTATGTTCAGGCTCGTCGCGATCCGAGAGAGCGTCCCAGCATTCCCGAGCAAGGAGTTGCCGCACCATGACGGGTGGCATCCACACCGCCAATTTCCGCCTCGACCGGATCGCCGCCACGACCGGTCTGTCGATCGTGATGGGACTGATTGGCCTCCTGTCGGCCACGGACGACGCGACCGCGCAAGTGACCAACGAGCCGCCCTTCCGCCTGATTTCTTCAGGTCAGGCTGGTGGCGGCGGCCGATCGCAGGGAGGCACCTTCTCCCTTGAAGGCACCATTGGCCAGACGGCCGCGGAGCGGATGAGCGGCGGCACGTTCCTGATCCGCAGCGGATTCATCCCCATGTGCCCCAGCGATTGCGACCTTGGCGACCTGGATTGCGACGGCAGCATCAACGGCGGCGACCTTGGCGTGGTGCTGCTGCTGTTCGGACCGTGCCCGGACCCGTTCTCGTGTGCGGGTGATCTGGACAACAGTGGCGAGGTCGATGCCGGTGACATCGGCGTGCTGCTGCTGAACTGGCGATGACCGAGACATCCTGAGGCCGAGGGGAAGCACGCATGGATCTCGAGCTTCACCCGGGGCCGGACACGCTGCCTCAGCGGCGACGTCGACGTGCAAGCATCCCAGCGATGCCAAGCACCATTCCCACGGCAGGACCGGGAACGAACGCATACGTGAAGGTCTGGTCGACGGGCGACTGGAGAATGGATCCTGATCCAGCGGTGGTGCCGCCCACGCGCATGCTCAGGTTGCCCTTGTACCTCAGCGTGACCACGTCGGTCGCGCTCAGGCCAGTGGTCTCCACCGTGAATCGACCGAGCATGATCCGCCGATCCGCGTAGGTCCCCGCATACACGTGCTCTCCGGTCGGCGAGCCGGTGTACCAGCCTGCACCGATGAAGGAGCCCTGAGCATTGCTGCCACCCGTGATGGTCCCAGCACCCGAACTGCTGGCGTTCAGGAAGTACGGGTCCGCCGTGACCATGCCCTCCGCATCCGCCTGCGCCCTGGCACCGATGGTCACGAACGAATCCCATGCGGAAGCACTGGCGGCCCCGCTGGGCAGCCAACCGCTCCCGGAGGCTTGGGCAAACGTGATTCCCCCGAGAGTGCCGTTCAAGGATGTTCGCAGCACGCTGTTGGAGGCCGAACTGCCGAAGTGATTCACCAGCTTGTCGTACGTCCCGGTGAAGTCGGCGTAGACATCGAGGACCGAGTACCGCCTCGAACCATCCATGACCTGGTAGTTCGTGCTGGTCAGGCCGACGAAAGCCGCCTGGGCGCCAACACCCATGACCCCCGTGGCGACGGCCGCAAGGGTGCTGGATCGGCGATCGATGAGGATTCGAGCCATCGGATGCTCCTTGAAGCGGAAGGTCCCCGCGGCACGAAGGCGTGTGCGCGAGGGGATCCTCTCGCAATCACAAACGGAATCCGTGGACGCCGCCCCTCATGCAAACCTGGATTTTCCTTGGTTCCCCGGGCGAGGGCCGTCAGGGAGGCCCCGTCACTCCCACTCGATGGTGGCCGGCGGCTTGGTGGTCACGTCATAGACCACCCGGCTCACGCC
>RFOC01000259.1 GCA_009926815.1 Planctomycetota bacterium | reverse complement strand
TAGTCGCTGTCGATGGTGCCTGGCGCATTGGGCACCGTGATGCCGTGCTTGGCCGCCAGCCCGCTGCGAGGCCGCACCTGCCCCTCGAATCCCGACGGAATGGCCATGACCCACCCCAGCGGAACGCGCACCAGGTCGCCCGGCTGCAGCGTGAGCGGTGCATCCAGGCATGCGTGCAGGTCCATGCCGGCGGCCTCGGCGCTCTGGTAGGCGGGCAACTGGGCGCCGGCGTGCAGGCGCTTGAAGCGGACCTCGGTGCGGCTCATGCCGACAATCTACTTCGCCGCGCGGATGGCCTCGAGCACCTCGGCGGCGTGGTCCTCGGGCTTCACCTTGTCCCACCGCCGGATCACGGTTCCCCCCGGCCCCACCAGGTAGGTGATTCGGGCGATGCCCATGTATGTCTTGCCGTACATCGACTTCTCCTGCCACGCACCGAGCCGCTTCGCCAGCGGAGGCACGCCGTCCTTGCCGGGCTCATCCACGATCAGGTCGAAGGGAAGGCCGAACTTGGCCGCGAACTTCGCGTGGCTCTCGGCGCCATCGGCGCTCACGCCGTACACGCGGGCCTTCGCCTTCAGCAGGTCGGCGTGCAGGTCACGGAAGGCGCAGGCCTCCTTCGTGCAGCCGGGAGTGTCATCCTTGGGATAGAAGTAGATCACCGTGAAGCCCTTCGTCAGGAAGGCGCCCTTCACGATCTCGCCATCGGCGGTGCGGGCGGTGAAGTCCGGAATGGCTGTGCCAGGCTCGATCAGGGGCATGCGGAGCGTTTCGCCACCCGGCGGCCGCGGATTCGCTCAGTCATCGCGGCGGAAATCAAGGCTCGGCCGCGGCGAGGCCTGTGCCTCGAGTTCGGGCGTGCGCCAGCAACCGACCCAGCGATTCGGGCCGATGCGGTGCAGGCAGTACGGATCGCGGCCCGCCGCCAGCACGGGTCGTCCGTCCTGGGGCATGTGCGGCCACCAGGGGATCACGCCGCGGTCCGCCCCCGGCAACTTCCGGAACTCCGCGGGATCGTTCGTGACATCCTCCACCGTCGTCAGTCTGGGCCGGTGATCGCGCACGCCGGGAATGCTGGCGAACAGGCCCCGCGTGTAAGGGTGCATGGGGTTCTCGAAGAGCTCGAACACGGGGGCATACTCCACCACGCGCCCCGCATACATGACGCAGACCACGTCGGCGTTCTCCGCCACCACCCCCAGATTGTGGGTGATCAGCATGATGCCCATGCCGCGATCCTTCTGCAGCTGCCGAAGCAGGTCCAGGATCTGAGCCTGGATGGTCACGTCCAGCGCGGTGGTCGGTTCGTCCGCCAGCAGCACCTTGGGCTGGCACGCCAGGGCCATGGCGATCATCACGCGCTGCCGCATGCCGCCGCTGAATCGGTGCGGGTACTCGCCCAGCAGGTCGCGCTTGCCGCGCGCCAACGACACGGCGTCCTCCTTGAACCTCTCCTTCAGGCGGTTGTAGATGCCGACCTCGTCGAGCGCCCCGATCGCCCGCTCCACCGCCTGCTCGGGCGTGAGCCGCTGATGCAGCAGGATCGCCTCCAGGATCTGGTCACCGATCGAGTAGACCGGGTTCAGGCTGGTCATCGGCTCCTGGAAGATCATGGCGATCTCGCCTCCGCGCACCTTCAGCATGTCGCGCTCGGTCATGGAGAGCAGATCGCGGCCCTCGAGCAGGATGCTGCCGCGGTCGAAGCGGCCGGGCGGCCGGGGGATCAGCTGCATGGCGCTCATGGCGGTCACGCTCTTCCCGCAGCCGGACTCCCCCACCACCGCGAGCGTCTGCCGCGGGAACAGGGTCATGTTCACGCCGGCCACGGCCTGGATGCGCGGCCCTCCCGGGTTGCTGGCGTTGTCGAAGCTCACCGCCAGGTCCGCCACCTCGAGCAGCGGCCGGGTGGCCATCGCCGCCTCGGAGGCGGCTTTCGCCTGCACCTGAACGCTCATCAATGGGCCGCCTTTCTCAGCTTGGGATCGATCGCGTCGCGGAGCGACTCGCCCAGCACGTTGTAGGCGAGCACGCTCAGGAAGATGGCGCCTCCGGGGAAGACAGCCAGCCACCAGACGAAGGTGCCGGTGCTGGCGGTGGCGCTCGAGAGCAGCTTGCCCCAGCTGGCCTGCCCATCCGGGCCGAGGCCCAGGAAGGAGAGCGTGGCCTCCACGGTGATGGCGGCGGCCACCGCGAAACTGGCGTCCACCAGCACGGGCGTGATGCCGTTGGGCAGCATGTGCCTGAACAGGATCAGCCGCAGAGGCAGCCCCACGCTCTGGGCGCTCTGCACGAAGTCCTGCCGGCGAAGCTTCAGGAACTCCGCCCGCGTGAATCGCGCCGCGCCGGTCCAGCTGAAGCAGCCGATGAGGGCCATCATCACGTAGGTGTTCCGGGGCAGCACGCCCGCGGCCACGATGAGCAGGAAGAGCACCGGGATGGCCATGAAGATCTCGACCAGCCGCTGCAGGAGCAGATCGGCCCGCCCGCCGAAGTAGCCCGCGATCGCGCCCAGCGTGACGCCGATGAGCAGCGAGATGCCCGTGGACACCAG
>RFOC01000258.1 GCA_009926815.1 Planctomycetota bacterium | reverse complement strand
CTCGCCCACCGTGCCCAGCACGCGCAGGCTGGAGAGATCGTGCTTCGCCGGGTGCTGGTCGCCCCATCGCATGAAGCTGCGGATGGCGGTGGGGGCGGTGTAGAAGTGCGTGACCTTGTGGCGGGCCACCATGCCCCAGAAGCGATCCTCGCCCGGCCAGTTGGGAGCGCCCTCGTACATGAGCGTGGGCACGCGGTTGGGAAGGATGCCGTAGACGATGTAGCTGTGGCCGGTGATCCAGCCCAGGTCCGCGGTGCAGAAGTAGACCTGCCCGGAGTCCGGCACCAGATTGAAGGTCCACCGGGCCGTGGCCGCGGTGAACACCATGTAGCCGCCGGTCGTGTGCAGGATGCCCTTGGGCTTGCCGGTGCTGCCGCTCGTGTACAGCAGGAAGAGCGGATGCTCGGCGTCGACCGGTTCGCAGGCCCGAGCGGTGGACTGCTTGGGCACGAGGTCATGCCACCAGACGTCGCGGCCGGCGTGCATGGCGACCTCCGAGCCGGTGCGACGGAGCACCAGCACATGCCGAACCTCCGGCAGCTGCTGGCACGCCGCGTCCACGTTCGCCTTCAGCGGCACCAGCGTGCCGCGGCGCCAGGCGCCATCGCAGGTCACGATCACCTTGCTCTGCGCATCCTGCACGCGGTCCACGATGGCCTGGGCGGCGAATCCACCGAAGATCACGCTGTGCGGGGCACCCAGCCGGGCGCAGGCCAGCACCGCCACGGCCAGTTCCGGCACCATGCCCATGTAGATCGTGACCACGTCGCCCTTGCGCACGCCCAGCGATTCCAGAGCCGCGGCGCAGCGAGCCACCTCGTCGCGAAGTTCGCGATAGGTGACGCGGCGCACCTCGTGGCCGTGGGGCCCCGCGGCGTTGGGTTCACCTTCCCACAGGATGGCCACCTCGTCGCCGTGACCCTGCTCCACCTGGCGGTCGACCGCGTTGAAGCAGGCGTTGGTCTGCCCGCCCACGAACCACTTCGCGTCGGGCAGGTTCCATTCCAGCACCTTGCCCCACGGCTTGAACCAGTGGAAGCCCTTCGCCACCTCGCTCCAGAAGCCCTCCGGATCGCGGATCGATCGCTCATGCGCGGCGCGGTACGCGTCCAGGTTGGCCACGTGGACCGTGCCCATGCGCCCCGCGAAATCCGCCGGCGGCGGGAAGAGGCGGGTCTCGTTCAGCACCGACTCGATCGCGGCGGAAGGCTCCATGCGAGCAAGGTATCGCGACTTGCATGGCGGGTGACTTGCGTCGCTAGCCTCGTTGAACCCTTTCGTGCCCATGCAAGCCCTTCGAGACATGTTCCGACACCCGCGACAGGATGCCGTGGCCGGCATGGTGGTGTTCCTGGTGGCGGTGCCGCTGTGCCTGGGCATTGCGGTGGCCAGCGATGTGCCGCCGGTGAGCGGACTGGTGGCTGGTGTGGTGGGCGGCCTGCTGGTTCCGCTGCTCAGTCGTTCGCCGCTCTCGGTCACCGGACCGGCTGCAGGCCTGACCGCGGTGGTGCTCTTCGAGACCAGGGCGCTCGGCGGGTTCGATCGCTTCCTGGTGGCCACCATGATCGCGGGAGGGCTGCAGGTGGTGCTCGGCCTGCTTCGAGCCGGGCGATTCGCCTCGCTCGTTCCCGAATCGGTGATCCATGGCATGCTGGCCGCGATCGGCATCATCATCGTGTGGAAGCAGCTGCCGGTGCTGGTCGGGGTGGATGGCGGCGCGGCGGACATTCCCGCGCAGTTCGCGGTCGGGCCCGCGATCCTCGCGGCGACTTCGTTCGCGGTGCTGCTGGGCTGGGGTCTGACGCCGCTGGCGCGGCACGCGTTCCTGCCGCCGGCTCTCGTGGCGGTCGTGCTCGGTGCGGCGATTGGCGTCGCGTTCGATTCGCATTCGGGACTGCGGCTTGATTCGAGTCAACGCGTCGACGTGCCGCTGGGCGGTTGGCAGGCCATGCGTGCGGCGCTTCCGGTGCCCGCGCTGGCCGCCCTCTGGGATCCGGCGGTGTGGCGCGTGGCGGTCACCGTGGCGCTGGTGGCCAGCATCGAGACGCTGCTCTCGCTGAAGGCCATCGACGACATCGATCCACTTCGGCGCAAGAGTCCGCCTGACCGGGAGCTGATGGCGCAGGGTGTGGCGAACATGGCCAGCGGCTGGCTGGGTGGGCTGCCGGTCACGGCGGTGATCGCGCGCAGCGGGGCCAACCTGCAGGCTGGTGGGCGCGAGCGGCTCTCGGCGTTCGTGCATGGCGTGCTGCTGGTGCTCGCGGTGCTCCTGGCGGGGCGGGCCTTGAACCTCATTCCGCTGGCGTGCCTCGCCGCGGTGCTGGTGCAGGTGGGGCTGAAGCTGGCTTCCCCGCGGTTGCTGGTCACGGAGTGGCGATTGGGCAGGCCCAGGTTCGTGGTGTTCGCGGGCACCGTGGCGGCGGTGCTGGCGACCGACCTGCTGAAGGGCGTCGTGGCGGGAATTGCGCTGGACGTGGTGATGCGGATCGTGGCTGGACGATGGGGGCCGCCTTCGGAGACCAGCGAGGCGCGGCGCTAGCCCGCCTTCGCCGCCAGCGCCTTCGCCGCGGCGATCGCCTC
>RFOC01000257.1 GCA_009926815.1 Planctomycetota bacterium | reverse complement strand
CCACCGAGGTACGCGGAGCCGGCGAAGCCCCATCCCTGTCCCTGGATGGAGAAGCCCGGCGTGTCGAAATTGAGCCAGCTCTCGCCGGCGGTGCCGCGCACGACCACCTCAGGCAGGTAGTCGGCCTGCGCGCGCCGCATGTCGGCCTCTCGAGCGCGAACCTCGAGCACGACGGCGGCGAGATCGGGCCGCCGCGCGAGCGCCTGATCGATGATGCCGTCGATGCCCGCGGTCAGGATCTCGGGCACCTCGGCCTCGGGCGTCGAATCGATCGGCAGCGCGACGCTTGCGGGAATGCCCACGCTGGTTCGAAGGTCGCCCTCGGCGAGCAGCACGCCGCTGCGGCGCCTTTCCAGCTGGTAGAGCGCTTCGGCGTAGACCTGCCGCGCCACCAGCATGTCGGGCCGCGTGGCAAGACCGAGCGCCAGGCGCGATTCGGTCGCCTTCAGCACGCTGCGCGCGGCGATCACGTCCTGCTCGGCGGCGGCACGAAGGCCAAGGGCGCCCTCGAGCCTGAAGTACGACTTCTGCACCGCGAACACCGTGCGCTGGATCGTGCGATCGTGCGACATGTTGGCCGCGGCGAGTTCCGCGCGCGAGCGATCGGTGTCGGCGTCGCGACGGCCGAAGTCGAGCAGCAGCCAGGACGCGTAGACCTGGGGCGAGAACAGCGCCTCGCGATCCGGCAGTGGTTGTGGCGTCTGCGAGAGGAAGGGCTGCTGTGAGTAGCTCATGCCCGCCTCGACCCCGATCTGCGGGCCATAGGCGGCGAGCGCCTTCTGCTCGCGGGCGGCGGCGGCGCGGGCCCTGTGCCACGACTCACGCGTGGCGGGATTGCCCTCGAGCGCCATGGTCGCCAACTCGGGCAGGCCCCAGATGCGCTCGATGCCGAAACCGGGCTCGTCGGTGGACGTCTCGCCCACACGCTCGGCCTGCGCCGTGATCGCGCTGTCGATGCCCCTTCGGATGGCCGCGGCCTGCTCCTGGCCATTGGCCCGGCCAAGCGACCGCAATCGCTCCACGAGCGAGTTGGGGTTGTCGGCAGGCACGGGTCGCGAGGGCTGTGCGGCGCTCTCGGCCACCACCGCATCGATCTTCCGTTCCGCGTCGGCCAGGCCGGCCTCCCAGAGATCGGATCGCTGGCGACAGCCGATCAGGGCGGTGACGGCCACCGCGCCGCACCAACCGATCAGGCATCCCGCCATGACCCTGTGCCTTCCTGGCATGTGGGCAATATAGGGCCGGAGCACACGCGGCATGCCGAGTCCCGACGGCAGCCTCATACTCTCCAGTGGTCGGGCCCTCGCCCGATCCTGCCCATGCCAAGCTCCGACGAAGGCAACGCCCGGCAATCCTGGATCGCGGCGCCGCTGCGTGGAACCGATCTGGCCGTCGCGGGCCTCCTCACGCTGGTCACGCTGGCCCTGCGACTGGTGTTCCTGTGGCGTTCACAGGACGCCACCTGGCCGCATGCCGTGCTCTACGAGGGCGATGCCCCCGTGTGGGCCCAGTGGGCCGCGGCCCTGTCCGCCGGACGCCCCTTCGAGGATGACCTGCCCTTCCGCACGCCCGGCGTGGCGTACCTGCTGCACTGGATGGGATGGTCGCAGACTCCCTTCACCGCCGCCAAGGTGGCGTGGTGCCTCATGAGCGCACTCACGGTGGGCGTGATCCATCTGGTCATGGCCCGATGGTTCGGCCGCGTGGCCGCGGTGGTCGCCGCATTCCTGACCGCGGTCTCGTTCGGATCCCAGGCGATCGCCATCTCGCTCAACAACGAGGCGCCCTATGCGCTGCTGGTGTGCGGCATCGTGGGCGGCACGCTGGCGTGGCTTGAACGGCCCCGGTGGTGGCCGCTGATCGCGCTGGGGCTGATGCACGGAGCGTGCCTGCTGCTTCGGGCGGAGCACGTGGCGCTGCTGATCATGCTGGCCCTGTGGATGGCGGTGGCCGCAGTGCGGCGCGGCACGACCCCCGCCCGCACCCTCGTCTGCATGGGCGGCATGATGCTGGTGAGCGTGGCGACCTGCGCACCGTGGATGCTTCGGAGCCACGCGGCCGTGGAACGGTTCAATGGCATGGATCCGGGCATCGCGTGGGAGCGCGTCGACCCTCCGTGGACACCGGAGGCCATCGAGGTCATGCAGGCACTGCCTGGCTTCGCGCAGCAGGCCAACGCGGCCTACCTGGGCAGCCTGGTGAAGCAGTCCGGCGCCGCGCAGGTGGATGTCGCCGCCGTCCGGGACTTCTTCGAACGCCGCTGGGGTTGCACGCCCGAACCGTTGCCGGCCTGGTCGCTGGTGTCCTTGAAGGGGCCGCTGGACTTCGCGCTGGCGAATGACCTTCGCGGCGATGGCGGCTTCTCGCTCGCGGGCCTGGCCGATGCCGAATCCGCCACGCCCGCCTTCTCGCTGGCCCGCCCCAGTCACCTGCACCTGGTCAACCATGGGTACGCCGTGGGCTGGGACGGAATCCGACGGGATCCGGTCGGATGGGCCCGGCTGGTTGTGGAGAAGGTGCGGCGATTCACCGATGGCGTCACGCTGGGGCTGTTCGCCAACGACTGGCCGCATGGGTGGCGGCACCTCCG
>RFOC01000256.1 GCA_009926815.1 Planctomycetota bacterium | reverse complement strand
ATCACGCAGGTCGCCTGCGGGGGCTATGCGGACGCCTCCTTCACCGCTGGCGTCACCTACGCCCTGAAGAGCGATGGCACGCTGATCGGTTGGGGCAACAACGTGGTCGGACAGACGAACACGCCCGGCAACGCCATGGGTATCACGCAGGTCGCCTGCGGCGGCTACCACAATTACATGCTCCGTCCGTGGCGCGACTGCGACGAGAACGGCATCTTTGACCTCGACGACATCTCCGCCGGTGCCATTGACTTCAACACCAACGGCCGCATCGACGATTGTGAGCTCGCCAAGGGCGACTTCGACCTGAGCGGCGAGGTGGACGCGGCCGACCTGAGCATCATCCTGCTCTACTTCGGCGAGTTCGATCCGGTCTTCGGCGACCTTGACGGCGACGGCGAGATCAGCGGCGGTGACATTGCAAGCCTGCTCGTGCTCTTCGGCCCCGTGACCTGGTGAGCGAACAGCCCTTCGGCGGCAGCCGGCCAGGCCGTATACTCGTCCCCCTTCGCCCCGCTCCCCGGGGCCCTTCAGGAACAGGACGAACCATGAGCAACGCCACCGCCGAAATCGCCCCCGAAGTCAAGGTTGAGGACGCAGGCCCCGCCTGCAAGCGCATCACCGTCACCGTGCCCGCCAAGGCCGTGGACGCCCGCATCGAGAGCAGCTTCGGCAACATCCAGAACGAGGCCCAGCTGCCCGGCTTCCGCAAGGGCAAGGCCCCGCGGCACCTGATCGAGCGGCGCTTCGGCGACGGCGTGATCCAGGAGACGCGCACGCAGCTGCTCAGCGAGACCTTCAGCAAGGCCCTGGAGACGCACAAGCTGCGTCCCGTGGGCGAGCCCACCCTGCCCGAGGGTGCCACCGAGCCCCTGATCGCCCGAGGCAAGCCCTTCAGCTTCACGCTGGAGGTGGAGGTGGCCCCCGAGTTCACCCTGCCCGGCACCGATGGCCTGGAGGTGCTCAAGCCGGTCTTCGAGATCAAGGACGAGCACGTGACCGCCGAGATCCGTCGCCAGGGCTACCGCTTCGGCACGCCCGAGCGCATCACCGGGCCGTTCCAGGCGCTGGACCGCCTGCTGTGCGACGCGCGGGCGTGGAAGGGCAAGGAGACGGAGCCCTTCTTCAACATGGATCGCGCGCTGGTGGTGGTGCCCGACACCGTGGACGAGGGCAAGGGCGCGCTGCTGGGCATCCTGGTGGATGACCTGAGCAAGCATCTGGAGGGCCGCAAGGTGGGCGACACCATCGAGCTCACCAGCAAGGCCCCCGAGAACCACGAGCGCGAGGACCTGCGCGGCCAGAGCATCCGCTTCGAGCTGAAGGTCACCGACGCCGACCGCATCGAGCCCCTGCCCTCGGCCACCCTGGCCGAGCGGCTGGGCGTGGAGACCGAGGAGAACCTCAAGGGCCAGGTGCGGCTCATGCTGGAGCGCAAGCGCGACGCCGAGCAGCGTGGCGCCGAGCGCGAGCAGGTGGCCCGCAAGCTGACCGAGATGGTGGACTTCGAGCTGCCGTCCCGCCTGAGCGCCTCGCAGGTCATGCGGAGCGTGGAGATGGCCCGCATGGAGCTGCTGCAGCGCGGCGTGGAGGCCGAGCAGGTGGAGACCCGCCTGGCCCAGATGCGCGCCTCCAGCGAGGCCGACACCAAGCGCCGCCTGAAGCTCTTCTTCATGCTGGCGCGGCTTGCCGAGCAGCAGGGCATCCAGGTGAGCGAGGCCGAGCTCAACGGCCGCATCGCCGGCATGGCCGCCCAGCGCGGCGTGCCCGCCGCGCAGCTTCGCGGGGATCTGGAACGGGCCGGCCGCATGAACGATCTGGCCCTCTCCATCCGCGAGCAGAAGGTGCTGGACCGCATCCTGGACAAGGCCACCTTCAGCGAGGTCGCCGCCGAGAAGTGGAACGAGATGGAGGAGCAGCGGCGGCAGGCCGAGGTGAAGGCCGCGGGCAGTTCCGGCAAGGGCGGCTCGAAGAAGGCCTGATCCCGTTCCATGCAGGACGGCGGCTCCGGCGATCTCTTCACGCGGCTGCTGCCCTGGCTGGGCGGGCTGCTCGTGCTGGCGGTGGCCGGCGGCGTGCTCATGCTGTGGACGCGGCGCATGGCCGTGGGGCCGGGCGACGCCGGATCCCAGCAGGGCTTCGGCATGGATCAGCTCGATGCCATGAAGGCCCGCGGGGAACTGAGCGCCGAGGAACACCAGCGGGCGCGTCGGAAGCTGGTGGAGCGCGAGGCCGCCCGACTGCGCCGCTCCGACCCGGCGTCCGGTAAGGGTCGCTGAGCGGAACAGGCGGAAGTTGCCGCCCGATTCGCGGGGCGCCGCACTGGAACCGGTAGACTGCCGCGACACACTCCCGGAAGGTTCCGCGCATGAGCAAGCAGCCACCCAAGCCTCGCCCCGATCTCGCCAGCCAGCCCCAGTCCGCCCAGGGCGGTGGAAGGCGGCGGGACGAGATCGGCGGTCCCACCGCTCCCTCGGGCGGCGGCGGAGCGGGCCCCACGGGCGGCGACGGCGGCTTCCGCGGCCGCAAGGTCACCACCTGCAGCTTCTGCGGCAAGACCAGCCGCGAGGTGGGCCCCATGGTCGAGGGCCCCAACGACGTCTACATCTGCAGCAACTGCAC
>RFOC01000255.1 GCA_009926815.1 Planctomycetota bacterium | reverse complement strand
CAGCGCCTCGGCCAGCGCCAGCGACGCGTCCGCCGGACCGCGGAGCGCGCGAATCGCGGGCACGATCTCTCGCGCGAGCTCCGCACCCAGCGGGGCATCGAGTTCCGCGTTGGCCACCACCGCCTGCGCCAGTCGTTCCACGGCGGCCGCCTGCAGGTCGGCCTGCGACCCGCGCGCGGCCTGCAACGCCAGTTCCATCTCCGCCAGGCGCGCGGCGGCCGTGGATTGGTCCGCCAGCGAGATCGCCGCCTGCAGCGCCGTCGCGGCACGCCGACTCGTCTCCACCGCCGCCACGGCGGAACGGACGCCCTGCAGGTCGCCCTGCATGGCGCTCCATCGGGCCACGGCCGCGGCCACCGCGGGATCGGCACGATCCGCGGGCGACAGCGCGGCCAGGGCCTCCGACGCGGCGGCACCATCCTGGACGCCGGGCACGAGCGAGGCGATCAGACGCCACCGCGCGGCCTGCGGTGCGCGGCGGACCGGCTCGAGGGCGCGAAGGGCACGACGAGCCGCCTCGGCCTGGGCATCCGGATCCATGCCGGCCTGCAGCAGGATGCGCCGCGCCGCCTCGCAACGGACATCCGCCACGAAGGGATCCTCCGGTGGCACCTCGAGCAGTGCGGCGATGGCCGCGGCCGGGTTGTCGAAGCCCTCGAGCCGACTCAGCCAGATGGTGACGCGACCGACCCACGGCCCCCGCGGATCGCCGTCGCGCTGCGCCTGCAGCAGTCGAAGACGCCGATCGTCGGACGGGCCCTGCGGATCCGGCGAAGCCAGCGCCGCCAGCCAGAGACACTCGGAGCGAAACGCCGGTCCCGCGAACGCCGCCTGCTCGAACGACCGGCTTGCCGCCGCGGCGTCCCCCGACCGCCAGAGCGACCAACCCAGCAACCGAAGGGCCTCTCCATGCAACGACGCCGGCGGCTGGGCCGCTCCATCGAGCGCCTGCCGCAGCGCGCGGGCGGACTCGGCCGCCCCGTCGTCGCGCCCGTCCTGCCACGCGGGCAGCCGTTCCGCCGCCTGGCGCATCGCCACGGCCAGCGCGCGAAGCCGCCCATCACCCTCGCCCAACCGCTTGAGCCAATCCAGGCGAGCGGTCCGCGGCATGGCATCGATGGCGGCGGCCATCACCGCCTCGGCGTCGGCGGAGGGTCGTTCGGACGCCACCGTGGCCGCCGCCACCGCCAGTTCCGCCGAGAGCGTGCGCGGCGGCATGGCCTCGATCGCCCGCCGCATGGACGCCACATCCCCCGCGTCCACGGCCAGCGCCAGCAGCCATGCGGGCAACCGACGGGCCGCATCCAGCCGGGCTGCGTCCATCTGCACCGCCCGCGCCCACTCGGCGGATGCCCCGTGCTGGCCCTGCATGGCCAGCGCCACCACCAGTCCCAGCGCGGCGTCCGCGCCCAGATCCGTCTGCAGCAGGTCCCGGCTGGCGTTGGCCGGGGTCGGCGACTGGTCATCCGCGTCCACCAGCCGCGTCAGCACCAGCTTCGCCCGCTCCAATTCGACAGCCTCACGCCGGGTCTGGTCCGGCTCCAGCCGCCGCATGAGCCACGTCCGCATGAGCCTTCGCCAGCCATCCAGCAGGCGAGCCCGGGGCCGCCACTCCGCCGCCGGATCCGGCCCCCGCGCGGGAGGATCGGCGATGAGCGGCCAGAGCATGTCCTGCACCAGCTGCAGGCTCTCCAGCTGGCTCCGGAGCTGCGCCGGCGTGGCGGTCCGTCCTCGCATGGCATCGATGTCGCGCGAGACGCGGTTGAGCTCATGGCCCGCCAGATCCACCCGGGGACGCCCGGCGGCCCGATCGGTGGATGGCATCGACGCCACCATGGTCGCGAGCGCCTCGCGCCTGGCCTCCGGCGCCAGTCCACTGTCCGCGTTCATCCACACGTCCTCCGCTGCCAGCGCTCGCGCCGCATCCCGGGCCGCGGCGCCACCCCGCGGAAGCTCGCGCAGGAGCCATTCCACGCGCGTGGCGCGCAGGTCGTGGCGAGCCATGAACGAACCCAGCTCCTCCGCTCGGGCGATCGGGCCCGTCAGCAGGAGCAGCACCGCCAGGATGAGACGTTCACGGCGACGCGGCATAGCTCACCCGATCGAATCCGGCGTCCCGCACCAGCTGCAGCACCGCCGCGGCGTCCGCGACGCTGGGCCCGTTCCGCATGCGCACCGCCACGCCGGGATCCTTGGGCAGCGGACCCAGCAGCTCGCGGAGCGCGGCCGCATCGGCCAGCGTGCGACCCGCCACCCGGTACTGCACCGCGCCGGGCTCGCCCTGCACCTCCACCACCACCGCCTGCAGATCCCCCTTGCCCGCGGCCGTGGTCTCCAGTGCGCCGGTCAGCTTGCCCTCCATCCGCTGCATCGCCGTGGTCACCAGGAAGAACGAGAGCAGGAGGAAGGTGGCGTCGATCATGCTGGTCAGGTTGATCAGCGGGCGTCCGGGCTGACGGGCTCGCGAGCGGGCGAACCTCACGGCCGGCCTCCCGATTCGGTGGCCAGTCGAAATCCCGGCGCACCGCCCTGTCGAAGCGCCTCGGTGACGGCGTTGAGCGCGGCGGCGGGTGCGGACCGGTCGGCCCGGATCACCGGGGTCACGGCGGGGCTGCGGGAGGCGGCCTCGCTGGCCAGTGCCTGCAGCGCGGCGGGATCCACGCCACGGTCGCCCACCCGCGCTCGCCC
>RFOC01000254.1 GCA_009926815.1 Planctomycetota bacterium | reverse complement strand
GATGGTCTCGTCGGGGCTGAGGGTGTAGGGCATGGGCCGAGTATAGACAGGCGTTTCCGCTCGGTCGCCGCGGCTTTCAGGCCCGGAACAGCGCGCCCATGCGCCGACCGATCACCGCGTTGGCGGCAAGCAGCGTGACCGCCAGCAGCGCCATCGCCCACACCCCCATCGCCGCGGCCACCTGCTCTCCATCGCCAAGCCGGTCGTACAGCACGTAGATCGCCTTCGTGATCGGGTAGTCGCGCTCGCGCTGGGCAAGCAGCAGGCTGTCGCTCACCTCCAGCATGCTGAAGCTGAACGAGAGCAGCGCCCCCGCCACCAGGTTCGCCGCGATCAGCGGCAGCACGATGCGCCGAAGCGTGGTCCAGCGGCTCGCGCCGACATTCCAGGCCGCCTCCTCCATGCTCACGCTGGTCTGCTGCAGGCCGGCGGCGGCGCTTCGAGCCACGTAGGGCATCCGGCGCACCGCATAGGCCACGATCAGCAGCGGGAACGGGTTGGGATCGGCGCCAAGAATGTCGGCCAGGGGCTTCAGAGGGGCGTCCGAGAGCCAGCCGGTCCAGGCGGCGGAGGCGATTCCCGCCTCGGAGCGGACGGTGCACATGGCCTGGCGCGAGGGCGTGGCACTGGCCTTCGAGCCAGGCGTGGAGCAGTCCAGGCTTCGGCAGGCCGACTTCCGTGGCGAGGTGGTGGCCGACGCCGGCGAGGTTCGGCTGGACGCGGGGCGACTGGTCGTGGATTGCCAGCCGCAGGGCACCCGAGATGCCGTGACGAGGATCCTGGCCGAGCGGAACGCGAGGGCCACTCGCCTGCCGGAGGGATCCAGCCTGGCCGGCCAGCGCGTGGAGCTGTCGCTCGAGCCCTTGCCTGACGGGGGTTCACGCCCCGTTCGCCTGCTCGCCGACGGCGATGTGGAGGCGCTCCAGCAGTCCCAGCGACTCTGGACGGATGCCATGGAGTGCACCTTCGTGCCGGCGGAGGGTCGGGAGCGTGCGGACCTGGATCAGGTGCGCACCCGCGGCGCGGTGCAGGCGCTGGTGAGTCGGGACGTGCGCATCTGGGCCTCGGCCATGGATGCCGAGCCCGCGCGCAAGAATGTCACCCTTCGAGGCCCGGACCTGCTGCTGATCCGCGGCAACGCCGTCGTCGACGGCATGGCCGAGGTCCAGATGGACGAGACCTCGGGCCAGGGGCACGCGCCCGGACCGGGGCGTTGCCGCTACTTCCTGAGTCCGGTCACGGACGACGTGCCGAAGCGGATCGCCCGGCCCGTGGTGCCGGGGGTGTCGCAGATGGAGACGGTGTGGCGCGAGGGCCTGACCTATCGACGGATCGATCCATCGGCATCGGTGCTGCAGCTGGCCGGCGACGTGGAGGCCTCGGCCAGTCGTGACGCGAGGGAGCGGGATGACCTGAAGGCGAACGAGGTCCTGCTGTGGATGGTCCGTCCCGATGGCGAGCAGGCCGGCGGCGAGGCCAGCAGCCTCCGACGCGTGCGGGCCACCGGAGGCGTGCGGCTGGAGAGTCGGCAGTGGGGTTGCGATGACCGAAGCGACGAGCCGCGGTTGCTTCGACTGGTGGCCGAGGATGTGACGCACGACGTGACCACCGGCGAGGCTGACGTGCCCACGCCGGGAACGCTGCTGGTCTTCGACCGCGATGATGAGGGGGCGAAATCCGGCCCCCCCTCGCTGTTCGATGGTCGAGGCACCACCCGTTTCCGCTGGGGCCAGGCGCTGGCGATCCGCCGGATCGAGCGTCCGGCCACCTATCGCATCACCATGGCGGACCAGGCGGAAATGGTGCACGCCGGGCTTCGCGAGCAGGACACGCTGACCCTCACCAGCGACACCATGGAGGCGATCGTCGAACGTCGCGATGGCGGACCGGCATCGGCCGGGCAGGGGCTGGCGCAGCCCGCCGACCTGGGCGGCGCGGTGCGGCTGCAGCGCGTGATCGCGGATGGCCGCGTGATGGTGCGGAGTCCGGAGATCGACGTGGAGTGCGATCGCTTCGACCATGACCTGCGGACCCGGGTGGCCACGCTCTCGGCTCGACCGGGTCGCGTGATCTCCGTGCTGCAGAAGGGTGGCAACGCCCAGCCGATCCCGCTTCGCGCCGAGCAGGCTCTCTGGGACATGGAGAACGGCAGCATCCGCGTGATCGGTGCCGCGGGCACCGGCATGCGGTGAATCACAGGTCGCTGCGGATCTCCCAGAGATCGGGGAAGAGCGGCCGGAACAGCGTCGACCTGAGGTAGGCCACGCCGGCGGAGCCCCCGGTGCCCGGCCGCGCGCCGATGGTGCGCTCGACCATCTTCACGTGGCGGTAGCGCCACTCCTGGACCCCCTCGTCGAGGTCGACCAGGGACTCGCAGAGGTTCTGCACCGGTCCCTCGTTCCGGTAGACCTGCAGCAGCGTGGCCTGCATGGCCGGATCCGGCTCCGGATGCAGCGAGGGGTCCCGGTCGAGCGTGGAGGCGGGCACGGGCAGCCCCGCCGCGGCCATGCCCCGGGCGAACCGGAGCCAGAGCGAGGGAGCCTGGAGGCGTCGCTCCAGTTCCGCGCGTTCCGAGGAGCCCTCGGGGTAGCGGGCCACGGCCCGTGGCTCCTTGGCGCCCAGCATCATCTCGAAGGCCCGGAACTGCCAGCTCTGGAAGCCGCTGGCGCTCTGGAGGAAGCTTCGGAACTGCAGGAACGAGATCGGCGTCATGGTCTCGAGCACGTCGATCTGCGCGACCATGGTCTTGAGG
>RFOC01000253.1 GCA_009926815.1 Planctomycetota bacterium | reverse complement strand
GTCACCATCGGTCCGTGGACCTTCGTGGCGCGTCTTGCCGGAACTCCGGTCGAGTCGCACCAGCCCCCCGCCGCCGCGCCGGCGCCGGCCGATCCCTACAAGACCCGGGCCAGCGTGCTGCTGCGACTGCGGGCCGACGGGACGCTGGACCGCCAGGTGGGCTGGAACGAGTTCGTCTCCATCTACGGATCGGTCATCGCCGGCTTCGCGCGGAACGCCGGTGTGCCGCCGCAGGAGGTCGACGACATCCTTCAGGACGTGATGCTGGGCTTCTTCCGGCAGGCCAACAGCTTCGAGTACGACCCCAGTCGCGGCCGCTTCCGCGGCTATCTCAAGACGGTCACGCTCAACAGCATCCGCGACCGGCATCGACGCAAGCGCCCGGCCGTGGGCCTGCCCGAGCACTTCGAACCAGCCTCGGATGACGATCACCTGCAGGCCACGTGGGACCACGAGTGGACCTCGAACCTGCTCCGGCGCGCCATGGAGAAGGTGAAGTCCACCGTGCAACCGAAGACGCTCGAGGCCTTCGACCGCTACGGCGTGCGCGGAGAACCCATCGCCAGCGTGGCCGAGGCCCTGGGCATGAGCGAGGCGGCCATCCGCCACGCCAAGATGCGCATCATGCACCAGCTGCGCGAGGAAGTGGATCGATTGCGCGACGAGGAGGGTTGAGCGTGGCCGACATCGACCGCCCCACCACCGACGATCCGGAGCACGTCCGACTGCGCGAGGACCGCAAGGCCCGCGCCTGGCGCCGCTGGGGCCCCTGGCTGAGCGACCGCCAGTGGGGCACCGTGCGCGAGGACTACTCCGCCGACGGCAACAGCTGGAAGTACCTCTCGCACGACATGGCCCGCAGCCGTGCCTACCGATGGGGCGAGGATGGCCTGGCCGGCTTCTGCGACGACCGCCAGCGGCTCTGCCTGGGCATCGCGCTCTGGAATGGTCAGGATCCCATCCTGAAGGAGCGGCTGTTCGGTCTCGACAACGCCGAGGGCAACCATGGCGAGGACGTGAAGGAGCTGTACTGGCACCAGGATGCCACGCCCACGGCCAGCTACCTGCGCTTCCTCTACAAGTATCCGCAGCGCGCGTATCCGTACGACCAGCTGGTGCAGGAGAACGCCAGGCGGACGCGTCAGGATCCCGAGTTCGAGATCCTGGACACCGAGGCGCTCTCGGACAGCCGCCACTTCGACGTGACGGTGGAGTGGGCCAAGGCCGACCCCGAGGACATCCTGTGGAAGGTCTCGGTCCGCAACCATGGCCCCGAAGCCGCCCCGATCACGCTGCTGCTGCAGGCCTGGTTCCGAAACACCTGGTCCTGGGACGAGGGCACCACGAAGCCGCTGCTCCGGCTCAGCGGACGGAACACCATCACCGCGGAACACCCGGAACTGGGCACGCGCGTTCTCGAATGCGATGGCTTCGACCGGGCGATCTTCTGCGAGAACGAGACCAACCGCGAGCGCTGCTTCGGGCAGCCCAATCCGAAGGGCCTGCATCCCAAGGACGCCTTCCACCAGCTGGTGGTGGAAGGCAAGCCCGCCAGCCTGCCTCTCCTGGAGGAGGGCACCAAGAGCGCCTTCCTGAAGCGTTTCGAGGTGCCCGCGGGTGCCACGGTGGTCATGCGGGCCCGGCTCCGCAAGGCCGGCGCCACGGGTGACGCCTTCAAGGACTTCGACGCCGTGCTGGAGCGACGGCGATCGGATGCGGACGCGTTCTACGGAGCCATCCGTCGCCCAGGTTCCACGGATGAGGAGTTCGCCGTGCAGCGGCGCGCCTACGCCAGCCTGCTGTGGAACTACCAGTGGTACCAGTACGACGTGCATCGCTGGCTCAACGGCGATCCCACCCAGCCACCACCGCCGCCGGAACGCCTCGAGGGCCGCAACCACCGATGGCGCCACATGGACGCCGAAGCCATCCTGAGCATGCCGGACAAGTGGGAGTACCCGTGGTTCGCGCACTGGGATCTGGGTTTCCAGGCCATGACCACGGCCGTCATCGATCACGACCGCGCCAAGCGGCAGCTCTGGCAGATCGTGCAGCCGTGGATGCAGCACCCGGAGGGGCAGGTCCCCGCGTACGAGTGGGCCCTGAATGACGTGAACCCGCCGGTGCTGGCGTGGTCGGCCTACCGCGTCTTCCAGATCGAGGGCTTCCGGACGGGCACCTACGACCACGACTTCCTGGCCGAGATCCTCCACAAGTTGCTGCTGGACTTCAGCTGGTGGGTGAATCGGAAGGATGCCGCCGGCCGCAACGTGTTCGAGGGCGGCTTCCTGGGCCTGGACAACATCGCCGTGTTCGACCGCAGCCGACCCCTGCCCACGGGCGGTCGCATCACGCAGAGTGACGGCACAGCCTGGGTGGCGAAGTACTGCCTTGACCTGCTCCGGATGTGCCTGGAGCTGGTGGACGATGGCCGTCCCTACACGAGCCTGGCGGAGAAGTGCTTCGAGCACTTCCTGCAGATCGCCAAGGCGGCCACCAACCTGGGCGGCCGCGGCGTGGACCTGTGGGACGAGGACGATCAGTTCTTCTACGACCTGCTCGAGCTCCCCGATGGCCGCACCATGCCGCTGAAGGTGAAGAGCATCGTGGGCCTGACCCCGCTCTTCGCGTGCACGGTGATCGACGAGTACGACATGCAGCGGCAGCCCGAACTGGACCGTCGCTTCCAGTGGTTCCTGAAGCGGCGGCCGGACATGGCGCGACTGATCTCGCGCTGGAACGTGGCGGGCGTGGGACAGCGCCGCCTGCTCAGCCTGCT
>RFOC01000252.1 GCA_009926815.1 Planctomycetota bacterium | reverse complement strand
AGCCCTCACCGACGACCGCGAACTCTCCCGCCGCTGAATCCGACTCGGGACACTGGACCCGTTGCGCTGGACTCAGGGCACCGGCACGCCCGGCGGCATCTGGGTCGCCGAGTCCACCCACGCGCCCGGCCGGGGCCAGAGACGTGACATGGCCGCGGTGCGGAGCGGTGCCAGAGCCTCCCACCGCTCCGCCTCGGACTGCTGTCGCAGCGCCGAGATCCATGCCTTGAGCTCCTGCCCCCGCTCCGCCGCCAGTCGCTGGGCCAGCGATCGCCCCAGGTCCGCCGGGTCCTGACGCAGCAGCCGCTCCGACTGGCCCTGCTGACACCACGCGAGCGCCTGCATCACGGAGAGCCCTCCCTCCACATCACGCTCACGCGGCTCGGGAAGCATGGCCCCGGCACCCGCCACCCACGCCCGCTCGATCGCCAGGGCCCTTGCCTCGCCCGTGACGGCTGCGGCCTGAACAAGGAAGGTCGCGGCCTGCGGACTGGGCTCGCTGGGCGGCATGGCCGCCGGCGGTGCCCCCATGCGGAGAAGCTCCATGCGAGCCAGCCACCCCAGCGCCACGCACGCCTGCGGCAGGGCCGCATCCACGCCGGCCGCCTGTGCCCGTGCCGCCCGCAGCATGGAGAGCAACGCTGCAGCCATGGCCGGCTGCTCGGCCGCCAGGCCATCCGCCTGCCATCCATCCAGGGCCAGCGCCGCGGCCGCGAGTCCTCGCGGGCCCCAACCCGCGACGCGCTGCAGCCTTCGCACCCGATCGGGAAAGTCCGCAAGTTCCGACCGGAAGGCCGCCGGCGTGACCACGGCGCTGGCCTGCCTTCCACGGTGCATGGCGATGGCCCAGAGCGTCTCCGCGGGATCCGTGTCCGGCACGGCGAGTCCCTCGGCCTGCGCCCACAGCAGGCATGCCGACTGGAGCCGTGACAGTGGACCCACGATGGCCCCGAAGGCCCGCCCGGGGTGCTCCGCGGCCAGCAGCGCCGTGACGGCCTGCTCGCGAAGGATCTGCGGCTCCGCGCCCGGCAACGCGCGCTCGCAGGCGATCTCCAGGACCTCGACCGCACGCCGCAGGTCCTCGGTCGAGGCCGCCTGCAGCAGCCATCCCCTGCGCACCGAGGGCAGGATCGCGCGGGAGCCCCGCAGCATCTCCATGGCCGCATCCCGCTCGTCTCGCTCGCCCGACGCGACCGCCATGCGCGTGATCGCCTCGGCATCGCCCCATCCCAGGTCCGTCAACTCGTGGGCCTGCATGCCCCGCAGCGCCTGGAGGCGCGCCGTCTTGCGGGTGTCCGCCAGCGCGGTCTTCCAGCGATCCTCGGGCGGCTGCGGCGCGGCAGGCCACGAGCCCTCGGCCGGCACCGACGGCGAGATGCGAGCGGCGTCGCGGCCCCGCCGCTGCGCCTGGAGCATGCGAAGCAGGTCCACCAGATCGGCGGCGCGATCGATCCACGCTCCCGTGTCCGTGGGCGTGCCCGACTCGATCCGGGCCAGACGCTCCTGCAGCGGTGCCCACGCGGGCTCCATCGCCGTGGCGGGCTGGTCCTGCCAGGCATCGGCCACCCGGGATCGCTGACCCATGTCATCGCGCTCACCAGGCAGCAGCGCCGGATCCGGTGACGCGGGCAGCGCTCGCCACACGCCTCCCAGTCCCCAGAGCATGGCGGCATCCACCTGCGCATCGCGGAGCCATCGCTCCCACGCCGCGCGAACCTGCTCGAACCCGGCCTGCCCGGGCTGCACGGGCAGACCCGCCAGCAGCGAGCCAGCCACATCCGCCGGAAGCCCCTGTCCATCCAGCCGTGCACCCGAGCGAAGCAGCGCATCGATCGCCCGCAGCGTGACCTGCACGCGATCGCGCGTCTCCGGCATGCGGGCCACCGCGCGAAGCCAGGCCGCCCAGGGCTCCCGACCCTCGGGTCGCTGCAACAACGCCGTCAGCGACGGCAGCCGATCGATGGCCCACGACCGCAGCGGATCCCTTGGCTCACCGGCCGAGCGGCTCCCGAAGGCCGCGCCGGCCGTGGAGGTGAGCGACTCGCTCCGAGCCACGCGATCCAGCAGCAGGGCCACGAAGGCTTCCGCCAGCAGCCTTGCCGCGGGGTCGCTCCGAGCCTGCACCGCGGCATCCAGGGACGCCCGAAGGCGGTCAAGGTCGCGCGGCGATGGGCTGCGGGCCATCCATGACGCCAGTTCGTCCAGGCACCGACGAAACGCCTCGGGATCCTGGTCCGGCCACGCGACCAGGACGGTCTCGAGAGCCTCGGTCCATCCCCGCACTTCGCCGACGCTCGCCTCGCCCTCCGGCCGCGGACCCGCGAAGAGGATCGGGCCCCGCCGCGCCTCGGGGATGGCGGCCACCACATCCGGCCTGGCGGGAAACGGCACCGGCACGGGCGGAAGCGCGCGGGTCGTGGATGCCTGCTCGGCCGAGGATGTCCGCGCCTGTCGCGTGGAGGGTGGCTGCGGCCGCGGCCACCGATCGATCAGCTGATGCATCAGCAGGGCCGACACCGCGAGTCCGGCCAACGCCCCCGCGGCCGCCCACCTGCGCTGGCCCGATCGCCCGAGGACCGGCGTCGGCCCCGCTTCGATGCTCGCGGGCACCGGCACGCGAGCCCGGGCGCCCGCCGCCTCGGCGACCAGCGACGCCAGTTCATGGGCGTCGATCCCCTGCGCCGTGGCCCACGCCTGCAGCACGCCGCGGCTCCGGGCATTCCACCCGCCGCACGCGACCAGGGCGCGCCGCACCCACGCGATCCGTTCCGCGCGCGTCATG
>RFOC01000251.1 GCA_009926815.1 Planctomycetota bacterium | reverse complement strand
CAGCTGGAGAAGGCCTGGTACGAGGAGCTCAAGCGCCTCCAGGACGAGCCCGTGCCCGAGCAGGAACTGCAGAAGGTGAAGAACCAGGTGGCGGCCGACAGCTACCGCCGCCTGCAGAGCAACTTCTTCCTGCTGGTGCAGCTGGCCTACGCGGAGAGCGGCGTGGGCTGGCGCGAGATCAACGACGCGCCCCGCAGGCTCCAGGCCGTGACCGCCGCCGACATCCAGCGGGTCGCGAAGGCCTACTTCGATCCCACCAACCGCAGCGTGGCCACCTACAAGCGGAAGGCCGGCTCCGCGACGGCCGAGGATCCGGAACTGGCCGCCCTGCCCGCCCCCATGCGGGCCCGCGCCAAGCAGATGGCGGCGCAGCTGGCGCAGGAGACCGACGCGGCGGGCCTGCGGCAGGGCCTGGAGCAGCTGGAAGCCCAGTCCGCCCAGGTGCCCCCGCAGATGAAGCCCATGTTCGACTACATGAAGAAGAAGATGACCGAGCGGCTGCAGCAGCTCGAGGGCGGCGCCGCACCGGCCGCACCCGCCGCAGGCAAGTGAAGACCCGACGACCAGGAGACACACCCATGCGACACCTGACCACCCTGAGCACGCTCGCCCTGGCCCTGGCGGCCTCGGCCCTGGCCGCCGACACGGCACCCTCCATCCCCAAGCGGCCCGAGGACATCGCCTTCGGCCCGCTGCAGTTCGAGGCACCCATCGCCGCGAAGTACCGCCACACCCTGAAGGACGGCACGCCGGTCTACCTGGCGCCCAGCCACGAGTTCCCGCTGATCAACCTCAGCATGACCTTCAAGGGTGGAAGCAACCTGGACCCCGCCGACATGGTGGGGCTGGCCGGCATGACCGGCCGGATGATCCGCGAGGGCGGCACCGCCACCCGCAAGCCCGCGGAGATGGACGAGGCCTTCGACTTCATGGCCACCCAGTGCAGCGCCAGCTGCGGCGACACCACCAGCTCCGCGTCCATGAACTGCCTCTCGAGCAACTTCGACGAGAGCCTGAAGCTCTTCACCGACATGCTGCGGAATCCCGGCTTCGACGCGGCGCGGCTGGAGACCAATCGCGGCCAGATGCTCGAGGGGATGAAGCAGCGGAACGACGACGCCCGGCCCATCCAGGGGCGCGAGTGGAGCGCACTGCTGTACGGCCGCGACCACTTCGAGGCGCGGCAGCCCACCGAGAAGGGCGTGAAGGCGATCACCCCCGAGGCCATGAAGGCGCTGCATGCGCGGATCTTCCACCCGGGCAACGTGATCATCGCCGTGAGCGGCGACTTCGAGCCCAAGGCGATGCTGGCCAAGCTGGATGCGGCGTTCGACGGATGGGCCCGCGGCGAGAAGCAGGCCGATCCGGTGGCCCCCACGGCCACGCTCAAGCCCGGCGTGTATCACGTGCAGAAGGACATCCCGCAGGGCAAGGTGGCCATCGGCCTCCGCTCGATCACCCGTGACGATGCCGACTACATCCCCTACCTCATGCTCAACGACATCCTGGGTGGCGGCGGCTTCACCAGCCGCATCATGACCCAGGTCCGCAGCAACGAGGGCCTGGCCTACTCCGCGGGCAGCCGCCTGAATCCGAAGGTGTACTACCCCGGCGAGTGGCGGGCCGGGTTCGAGAGCAAGAACCCCACCGTGGCCCTGGCCACCAGGATCGTGCTTGAGGAGATGCAGAAGATCCGCGACAACCCGGTCACCGACGAGGAGCTGGAGACCACCAAGAAGCAGCTCATCGAGACGTTCCCCCGCACCTTCGAGAGCAAGCCCGCCATGCTGGGCGTGTTCGTGAGCGACGAGTGGACCAACCGGCCCAAGGACTACTGGAAGACCTTCCGCGACCGGGTGAATGCGGTCACGAAGGATGACCTGCAGCGCGTGGCCCGCAAGTACCTGGCCCCGGATCAGGTCGCGATCCTGGTGGTGGGCGACTGGAAGACCATCGCCCCGGGCGACCTCAACGGCCGCGCCAAGATGGCCGACTTCTTCGGCGGCAAGGTGACCCATCTGCCGCTGCGGGATCCCATGACCATGGAACCGATCCCCGGAAGCGACCGGGTGGAGTCCGCTCCGACGCCCACGGCCTCGAAGCCGGGCACGCCGCCAGCCAAGGGCTGACGCGGCGCCACGGAAGGAAAACAGCGAGACGGGCCGCACCCTCCTGCGGCCCGTCTCTTTCGTTCCGGTTCGCGACTCCCCGTCGCGACCCCTGTCCCCGTCGGCCCTGTCGGGGGCCGTCGGGCCTTTCCTGATCCAGATACGGAGGGTTCCGACCGGTGTGTGACGCCCCGGCAACCGCCCGGTTCGCCGGGAAACCCGCCTCCTCCCTACCATCGCGGAATGCCTGTGCAGACGCTGGACCGCCCCCTTCCGCCCCCGGGCCTCGATCGGGCCCTCGATGCCATCGAGGCGAAGGTGGAAACCGGCGAACGGCTGGATGAGGCGGACGGACGGGTCCTGTACGAGACGGCTGACGTGCACCGGGTGCTGGCCCTGGCCGACCGGGTCCGGCGACGGCTGCACGGTGACGCGGCCTTCTACAACATCAACAGGCACATCAACTACAGCAACGTCTGCGCGCTCAGCTGCAAGTTCTGCGCGTTTCATCGCAAGAAGGACCAGGACGGCGCTTACGAGAAGAGCACCGAGGAGATCGTGCGCGACGTGCAGGGTGCCGCGGCGGCGGGCGCCACCGAGATCCACATGGTGGGTGGCCTTCATCCGTGGCTGCCGTTCCAGTGGTACCTGGACACGCTGCGGGCCATGAAGGCCGC